>NZ_JAJSYW010000332.1:0-3452 GCF_036815005.1 Streptomyces sp. IBSBF 2435
GCCGTCCCCCGACGGTGTGCCGCCGCCCGCCCGGCCGCCGCACCAGGGCCTGCCGTCGTATCCGCAGCCGCCGCATCCGTACGCGCCGCAGCAGCCCCCGGAGTCCCAGCAGTCGTACCCGCAGCAGCCGCCGCCGAATCCGTACGCCACCGCCGGACCCTACGGGCAGCCCTACCCCGGGGCGCAGCAGCAGCCGTTCGGCTACGCGGCGCCGGGCGGGCAGCCGGGGTACCCGGGCCAGCAGGGCTGGTACGCGCACGAGCGGACCACCAACGGCATGTCGATCGCCGCGCTGGTGGTCGGCCTCATCCCGTGCGTGCCCGTGCTCGGCCTGATCTTCGGGCTGGTGGGCCTCAAGCAGGTCAAGCGGCGCGGCGAGCGCGGCAAGGGGATGGCGGTCGCCGGGATCACGCTCTCCAGTGTGTGGACGCTCGGGCTCGCCGCGCTCATCACGCTCGCCGCGGTCGGCGTCTTCGACGGGGGCAACACCCAGGTCGGCGACCTCAAGGCCGGCCAGTGCTTCAACACCGTCGGCAAGAAGCTGTCCGACTACGGGAGCGACAGCGGCACCCGCTCCACCTCGGTGGACGTCGTGGACTGCGCCGAGGCGCACGACGCCGAGGCCTTCGCGGTCTACGAGATCCAGTCCGGCGCCGACGACCCGTACCCCGGGGTGGACGGGGTCACCGACGACGCGCAGACCAACTGCGTGAAGTACGCCCGCACCTACCTGGATGGCAAGGAGCCGCGGGTGGCCGACAAGCTGTACTTCTACCTGCCGCCGGCCGGCAACTGGGCCGAGCACGAGCGCTCGGTGATCTGCTTCTTCGGCTCCCCCGGCGGCCGGGTGACCGGTTCGGTGAAGTCGGGCGAGAGCCCGGCGCGGGGCACGGGTGTGGGTGTCTGAGCCGCAGGTGGGCGACGGTGTGACCGGCCGCGCCGGCGGGGGTGCGGCCGAAGTGTGCGCGGAGCGTGAGGCTTGGGGCAAGGCTTGCGGTTGAGTACCCAGGGTTGCGAAGCTGTCGCGGACAGTCAACCCCTGGGAGGGGCAGCCCGTGGCATTCGGTGAGCAGCCTGCGTACCTGCGCGTCGCCGACGACCTGCGCCGCAAGATTCTCGACGGCACGCTTCCCCCGCACGCCCGGCTCCCCTCGCAGGCGAGAATCCGCACCGAATACGGCGTCTCCGACACCGTCGCGCTCGAAGCGCGCAAGGTGCTGATGGCCGAGGGCTTCGTCGAGGGCCGCTCCGGCTCCGGTACGTACGTCCGCGAGCGTCCCAGGCCCCGGCGGATCGTCCGCAGCGGCTACCGCCCGGCCGGCCAGGCCACCCCCTACCGGCAGGAGCAGGCGGACGAGGGCAGCAAGGGCACCTGGGAATCGCGCAGCGTGCAGGACACGGCGTCGCTCGACGTCGCCGAGCGGCTGCGGATCGAGCCGGGCGAACGGGTGATGCGCACCCACTACCTCTTCCGCACCGAGGGTGAGCCGACGCTGCTGTCCACCTCGTGGGAGCCGCTGGCGCTGACGGGGCGTACGCCGGTGCTACTGCCCGAAGAGGGGCCGGTCGGCGGGCAGGGTGTGGTGGCCAGGATGGCGGCCATCGACGTGGTGGTGGACCACATGGCCGAGGAGGTCGGCGCCCGCCCCGGGCTGGCCGTCGAGACCGCGGCGCTCGGCGGGGTGCCAGGCCATCTGGTGATCGAGATCCGGCGGACGTACTTCGCCTCGGGGCGGCCGGTCGAGACCGCCGATGTCGTCATCCCCGCGGAGAAATACCGGGCGGTGTACCACCTGCCCGTGCGGTGAGCTGACGGTCCGTCGACTTCTGGTCGAACGCATGGCCGGATCGGTGCCTCTTCGCAGCATTGCCTGCCCGCGCTGTGAAGCTCGGGCGTAGGGTCGGGCATATGCGCATCGCCGTTTCCTCGGACATGGATGAGCTCCCGGCCAGGCTGGTCGTTGACGATCTTCGTCGCCGCGGGCACATTGTGGAGGTGTTCGGCGCGCTGTGCGACGGTGATCGCGCCGACTGGGCCTGGAGCGCGGAGGCGGCGGCGCGCGCCGTCGCGAAAGGCGCCGCGGATCAGGCGGTCGTCTGCTGCTGGACGGGCGCCGGCGCATCCATCGCGGCCAACAAGATTCCCGGCGTACGTGCCGCGTTGTGCGCCGACGCGTACGCCGCGCGCGGAGCACGCGTATGGAGTGACGCGAACGCGCTGGCGCTCGGGCTGCGTACGCTGTCCGGCGGGCTGCTCGCCGAGATTCTCGACGCCTGGTTCGCGGCCGGCGCCGAGCAGGAGCGGGACGCCGAGGACCGCGCGAACATCGCGCATCTCGGCGCGATCGAGTCCACCGGCGCCACTGCCACTGCCCCTGCTACCTCGACCGCCGCCGTCACCGGCGTCACCGCCACTTCGACCGCCAACCCCACCGAGAATGCGACCGCTTCCGGCGCGCAGGCCGGCAGTGCAAGTGAAAGGGCATGACACCTCATGACGTCCGACCTCGTCTGGGTCCTCATACGCCAGGACGACGCCGCCAACCGCTACCGGGTGGGCCGGTACGCGACACGGGCCGAGGCCGAGCGGATCGCCGACCAGCTCGACAGCCGTGACCGTGACCGCGGCCGGCAGAACGGCCAGGAGCAGAGCCAGGGCAACGGCATCCCGCAACCGCGCCGCTACGTCATCGAGCGCATCGCCCCCCGGCTGGCCCAGGCGTGACGGCTGCCCGGCTGGTGGTGGGCGGCGCCGTGCTGTCCGAGGGCCGGCTGCTCGCCGCCCGCCGCACGGCACCCGCCGAGCTGGCGGGCCGCTGGGAGCTGCCCGGCGGCAAGCTGGAGCCGGGGGAGAGCGCGCCGGACGCGCTCGTGCGCGAGCTGCGCGAGGAGCTGGGCGTCGAGGTCGAGCCGCTGGAAAGGGTGCCGGGCCAGTGGCCGGTGGCGGGCGGCGCGCTGATGCTCCAGGTGTGGACGGCCCGCCTGCTCTCCGGCAGCCCGCGCCCCCTCCAGGACCACGACGAACTGCGCTGGCTCCGCTCGACCGAGGTCGACACCGTCGACTGGCTCCCCCAGGACCGCCCAGCGGTCCGCTGGGCCGCCACAAGGCTCACCACCCCCTGACGACCGGCACCCGGGGGTGCCGGTCACCGTCCCGGGCCCGCCCGGCTGCTCCACCGCCGCCGGCCCGCGCGCCGTGCCCGGCGCTATCGCCGCGCCCGCGGAACCCGCCGCTATGTGCCGCGTCCGGCGTGCCTCTGCCAGCTCGTGGGCCGGCCGCCCGGCCCGGCGGCCCACGCCCGCCCCGGGCGCCATGGCCGCGCCTGCGCAAGCCGCCGCGCCCGCGGAACCCGGCGCCATGGCCGCGCCCGCGCAAGTCCCCGGCCCGCCGCGTCAGCGGCTTCCGTGTCCTCCCGGTGGACGTCGTGGGGGCGCGGGGGGCGGGATGATGG
>NZ_JAJSYW010000333.1:0-3390 GCF_036815005.1 Streptomyces sp. IBSBF 2435
GGGGTGGCCGCACCGAGGCCGAGGGCCCACCAGGGGGATATGGGGGCGGTGCAGGCGGCCGCGCAGGCCAGGCCGGCGCCGATGGTGATGCGCAGGACGCTGGTGATGCCGTAGGCCAGCGGGCCGGGGTCGGTGTCCTTCTCTCGTTGCCACGGCAGGCGGCGGTGTTTCCGTACGGCGGTGATGTAGTCCAGCGCCTCGATCGCGAGGCCGCCGAACGCTCCCCATAAAGTCGGTTTCAGCCACTCCATGTACCGACGGTAGCGGCCTGGTGCCGACTCCAGGGAGCCGTTGGACGTTTCCTGCCGCTCCTGTTGTCGGTGAAGTGCCCGTCGTCGAGGGGGCGGTTCGCCAGCATTCAACCGTCGTAGACACCCCGGCACAGCTGGGCCTGCTGCGGTCCCGGGGCAAGATCACTTGTCCAAGGACAATCGGGGTGGATGGTGTCGTCTTCTATGGGGCGGGTTTGAGGTGGTAGCGGATTCCTGTTGCGGTGAGGCGGAGTTGTTCGCCGTGTCGGAGGGTGATGAGGGGGAGGAGCGGGCTGTCCGGGGCGCGGTCGTGGAGCCGGCCGTGGATGCCGGCCGCGTGGATGAGGGGTCGTGTCCAGTGGGGGAGTGGATGGATCTGGCATCGGCGGTGGGCGGTGCTGTCGTGGATTTTGACGGCGGTCGCTGTGTCGTTGATGTCGATGCCGCGGATGAGCGCGAGCTGGCCGATGCCGGCTCCGGTGACCGCCTGGATGGTGATGGCTGTCGCGTGGAGGGGGTGTGCCACCGTGTTCAGCCGGGCGGCGAGGGCGTCTGCTGATGTGTAGTTCTGCCGCCGTGCGGACGGTGCGCCGCTCGTTGTCGGGGCGAGTACGGGGGCGCCCTGGCATGGGGCCCGTTTCGGGCGGTCTGCCGCTGTGCCGTCCGACGGTGTGGGGAAGGTGATCCACTGGCCGTCGTCCTGGCGGGGGTTTGGTTCTATGGGCCGCTGCTGTCCGGCGCTCGGGGTGTCGGCCGGTGGGGGTTGTGTCCGGTCAAGGGCGGTGCGGGCCTGGGGGAGGGTGTCGATGAAGAAGTACGGGGTCTCTTCCAGGAGCGTTCTCAGGGCAGGGGTGACCGGCCGGTGCCAGAGCAGGGTGAGGCGGATCGCGGTCCGGTCCCGCAGCGTCAGCAGCTGTCCGAAGCGGGCCGGTGTGAGGCGGTCGGTGCGGCAGACGATGAGGTGCGCGATGTGGTGGGTGAGGATCCAGGTGGCGACGGCGTCCCAGGCGGGGCGCTGGGAGTCGGCCCAGGTCCCGTAGGTTTCTCCGCCGTGGGGGAGTCGTTTGCCCAGGGCGTAGAGGAGGTCGTGGGCGAGGGCTGCGGGAGCTCCGTTGGCGGGGCTGGGATCGACGGTCAGACGACCCAGGGCGGGGTGGTGCGCGGTGTGTGCGGCGGCTGTCCAGTCGGGGTGGTCGTCCTTGTCGATGAGGACGGTGACCGCCGGGAGGCCGCCGGTGGTCACTACATGCCGCCGATCTTGCTGTAGACCCAGCGGACGAGGTCTTCGTCGACGTGGGCGAAGTCGAGTTTCTTCATGCCGGCGAGGACGTGGGTGGTGATGTTGGCCCAGTTACGGAAGCTGCCGTGGGCCGCTTGCTTGTCGATCGCGTCGATCAGCGCGGTGTCGACGTCGGCCCAGACGGGGTGGAAGGCGGGGATCGTGGCCCGTACCTCGTCTTTGGACATGCGGGTGAATTCCTGCCAGATAAAGATCCTGGAGGCCAGCATGGGCTCGCGGCGCAGGACCTTGTAGCAGCCGTCGCCGCCGGCGAAGATCACGGCGATGTTGGTGCGTTTGTCGTCCCACAGGTGGCGCCAGAACTCGAACCCGGTCTTCTTCATCCACTGCGCCTCGTCGCAGACCAGGACCCGGAACTCCTCGGCGAGGGCCTCTTTGAGGAGGGTGTCGAACTCGATCGGGCGGGCCGGCGGTTCACCGGGCAGTCCCAGTGCCTGGAAGAGGCCGTGCCGGATGTCCCTGGGGGTGGGGCCGGCCCGCAGTTCCAGGCGGTGGGTGATGTCCGGGGCGAGGTGGCGCAGCGCGGAGTTGACGGACATCGTCTTTCCGGATCCGGCCGGCCCGTAGACGCACATCATGGCCTTGGCCTCGATGACGGCCTCGATGTTGTCCCGGGTGGTCAGCAGAGTGTCGGTGCCCACCAACTGCGCCTGCTCCAGGCCCAGGAAGTGGTCCTCGCTCTCGTCGGGCAGCAGCCCGTAGTCGAGGTCGGCGATCATCAGCGGTGGTCCTCATCAGGGGTAGGGGTGCGCGCCGTCCTGGGGCGGGCCCAGGTCTCGGGCGCGGGGCCGTGCGGAACCAAGTCGGGGCGGGCCAGCGCGCGACGGTCTGTCTGCGCCGCCGCGCCCAGTTCTTCTTCGGCCTGCGCGGCGGTCGGGGAGGTGAGCGACCGCGCCGGGGCGGCGGTGGTGGAGGCTTCGAAGCGCCGGCGGCGCAGTTTCTCCGCGGCTTTCAGATCGGCTTTCAACCGGCGGGCGGCTGAGGTCCGAGCGGCCTGGACGGAGCGGATCTGCTCCCGGCTCGCAGCGGCGGCCAGGAACGCCGAGCCGAGGTGGCGGCCGGTGGCGGCGTCGAAGACTTCGACGGTGTCGTCGTGGTTGGGCAGGTGCCGTACCGAGACTTTGGTGCCGGTTCGGCCGTTCATCCACGGGGCGAGATAGTCCCTGCGGCGCCACCGCACCCCCGCTGGTGGTGATCGTGTACGTGCGCCCGTCATCTTCCAGAGCGAACGTCGCCAGCTGCCCGACCGACACATCGGTGAGCGGTGCCGCGTCGGCCTGCCACGCCTCCACAGGGGTTTTCCCGTTCAGCGCGGACGGGTGGTGGACGGTGTTCCACCAGGTCACCCAGTCCAGCAGCAGCCCCACGAACGCCTCGTACGTCAGCGCAGGGGCGTCGGGGTCGGCGAGCCGGCCGCCGGTGAGCTTCTGACGGCCGGTATAGCGGGGGAGCGAGACGAGGAACATCTCCTCGACCGCGTCGTTCAGCGCCTCGATCGTGCCCTTCGGGTGAGGGGTGTAGGCGGGCAGGTCGGTCACGGGAACGGCGAGCGCGCCCATCGCTGCGGTGACCGTCGTGCACAGGAACTCCTTGCCGCGGTCGACTCGGATCTGTCCGGGCAACCCGCCCACCGGACCGAACGGGGCGCTGCGGGTGATCGCGATCCGCAAGCACGCCAGCACTGCATCCCGGCTCGGAGCGTGCGCGGTGACCGCCACTCCGGTGATCGCCTTGGTGGCGCAGGCGATGAACCAGGTCACCCACGGCGTGGCCAGCTCACCTTCCACATCGACCTCGACAGGCACGTGCTTGTGGTCGCCCTCCCACACCGCGTTGCGG
>NZ_JAJSYW010000334.1:0-3334 GCF_036815005.1 Streptomyces sp. IBSBF 2435
GGTCAGGGCGGGGGTGTCCCAGTCGCGGGCCACTTCCGCAGTGTGCTCGCCGGGCGGCGCGGGCGGGCGGCGCAGCGCGGTGGGCGTCACCGAGAAGCGGGGTGCGGGGGCCGGCTGGGTCGTGCCGTACACCTCGGTGAAAGTGCCGCGGGCGGCCAGGTGCGGGTGCCGCGGCGCCTCGGTCAGCGACAGTACGGGCGCGGTGCAGGCGTCGGTCCCGGCGAAGACCGCGGTCCACTCCTCGCGGGTCCGGCCGCGGAAGCGGGCGGCGACGGCGGTGCGCAGCTCCGGCCAGCGGGCGGGGTCGTCGCGCAGCGCGGCCTCGTCCGCGGTCAGGCCGAGGATCGCGGCGAAGGTGTCGTAGAAGCGCTGCTCCAGGGCGCCGACGGCCATGTGGCCGCCGTCGGCGGTGGGGTAGACGCCGTAGAAGGGGGCGCCGCCGTCGAGGAGGTTGCTCTCGCGCCGGTCCTGCCAGGCGCCGGCAGCGAGCATGCCGTGCAGCATCGTGCTCAGATGGGCGGCGCCGTCCACGATGGCGGCGTCCACGACCTGGCCCGTGCCGTGCGCGCGGGCGTGGTGCAGGGCGGCGAGCACTCCGGTGACCAGGTAGAGCGAGCCGCCCGCGTAGTCGCCGAGCAGGTTGGCGGGGGCGGTGGGGGCCCCGTCCGCCGGTCCCGCCAGGCCCAGCACTCCGGTGATCGCGATGTAGCCGATGTCGTGCCCGGCGCTCGCGGCCAGCGGGCCGTCCTGGCCCCAGCCGGTCATCCGGCCGTAGACCAGCCGCGGATTGCGTGCCAGGCACTCCCGCGGGCCGACGCCGAGGCGTTCTGCGACGCCCGGGCGGTAGCCCTCGATGAGGATGTCGGCGCGCTCGGCCAGGTCGAGCACGGCCCCGGGGCCTCCGGGCGCCTTGAGGTCGACCAGCACCGACCGCTTGTTGCGGTTGGCGAGGTCGGCGGCCGGATCGATGGCCAGGCCCGGGCCGCCGGGGCGGTGGACGCACACGACGTCCGCGCCGAGGTCCGCGAGCAGCATCGCCGCGAAGGGGCCGGGGCCCATCCCGGCCAGTTCGACCACCCGGACACCGGCCAGCGGGCCGGGTGCGGCCGGGGCCTGCGGCGGCCGGTTTGACAGTGGTGATGTCACACTCGCGATGTTAGAAACGTGTTCCAGTTTTCGCAAGGCCAGGCTGAGCGGTCGCTTAGCCGGTGCCGCCGCTCATTGCGCCGTCCTCCGCCCATTGCCGCGCCCTCCGCCTGATGGCGCCTGCGCCTGACGCGGCCTGCGCCACAAACACGCTCCACCTGACGCGCCCTCCGCCCGGCGCGGCCCCGTGCCGCCGTTCAGACGTGGCAGTGGCCGCCGGATCCGTCGCCGGGCTCCTTCGGCAGGTCGAGCGCCGGATTGCGGTCGAAGAAGCCGGTCGGCCGCAGGCTGAAACCGCAGACGTCGACCGGCATCACCGGCCAGTCCTCCAGGCGCGGCAGATGGGTGGGGCCGAAGGAGTGCCACACCGTCAGATCGGTGTCCTCCAACGCCTCGCCGGGCTCCGACCAGGCCGTGACGCCCGCGCCGCCCGCGTGCTGGTTGGGGTAGTCGCCGTCCGGGTAGTGCCGCTCGGGCCGGTAGCGGGTCACCCACAGGTGCTTGGTGGCGTACGCGACCCGCTCGGCGACCGGCGAGCCCGGCTGCGCGAGCAGCAGCGGGCCGCTGTCCGGCACCAGGGTGTAGGCGACCGGTGCGCCCATCCGGTTGTGCGCGCCGGGGTTGACGATCCGCCAGCGCCTGCCCACCGACGGGTCGGCCACCCGCCCGGCCTGGCCGCTGTCGGCGACCGGGGTGGTCCGGGTGGTGAAGGCGTTGCCGTTCGGATTGCCGGCGCCGGTCGGCAGCCGGACCACGTCCACCTCCTCGACCGTGTTGCCGGGGCCGTCCACGGTCACGTCCAGCCGGGCGCAGAAGAGGTGCTGGTGGAAGGGGGCCAGCAGACCGGGGGCGATCTCGGTGGCGTGCGGCGACCCGGCCCCCGGCTGCGCGGCGGAGGTCTGCAGCAGGCCGGTGGCCTTGGCCTCGAAGGCGATCGTGCCGTCCAGGTGGAGATACCAGTAGAAGCCGTAGTCGTAGTTGCCGAGGGTGGCGATGCAGGAGATCACCAGGCGGCGCGCCCGGCGGGAGTCCACCGCGAAGTCGTCGAAGACGTTGGTGTGCTTCCAGAGCAGGCCGGCGTCCTCCTCGTGGATGCAGATCGCGTTGTGCAGGGTCTCGGGGTGGCCGAGGTCGTCGGCGAGCACCGCGTCGACGTAGGTGATCTCGCCCAGGCAGTCGCAGCCCAGGCGCAGGGCGTTGGCGTTCCGGCCGAGCAGGTACTCGCCGGCGTCCAGATAGCAGACCCAGTTGCGGGCCGGGTCGGGCTCGGCGTAGGGCACGGCCATCTCGGCGATCGAGGCGCGGTGCAGCACCGGCCGGTCGCGGTCGCCGTCGCGGTGGGCGACCTGGTGCAGCACCAGGCCCTCGCGGGCGTTGAAGTCCAGCCGCAGCCGCCAGTTCTGCCAGCGCAGCACCGGCCCTTCGAGCGCGAAGGACGGCCCGTCCGGCTGGGTGATCTCCAGCGGCCGCAGGTCGGTGCGGGGCGGCCCGGTGAAGCCGGCCTCGTAGCGCCCGCATTCGGCCGGGACGGGGACGGCGCCGGTGTCGATCAGCCGGACCACCCGGCGGGCGGTGAGGTCGACCTCGGCGACCAGACCGCCGACCGGGTGGGCGAACGGATTGTCGCCCGCCGTGCAGCGCACGAAGGTCAGCGAGCGCAGCATCCGCCGGCCGACCTCCGAGGCGATGCCGAAGTTGCCCGCGGCCAGCGGTGCCGCGATGACCAGCGACAGATCGGTGATGCCGCGTTCGGCCATCGCCTCGCGCCAGCCGGGGTCGGCCTTGACGATCTCGTCGCAGGTCCCGTACTCCTCGAACAGCAGCGGCGGCTGGCCGTCGGCCGCCGGGTCGAGGTCGCGGTAGGACAGCAGCACCCCCGCGGTGGTGTCGCTGACGTCCACCAGCGCCTCAGCCGCCCGGCCGGTGCCGGAGTCCAGCAGGGTGACCCGCACCCGGCGGCTGACCGGGTCGCCGGGGCGGTGCGCGAGCACCGCGTGCTGGTCGGGCTCGTCCGGCAGCAGCGGGAAGCGGGTCGCCCCGGTGACCCTGCCCTCGGCCTCCAGCGCGGCGCGGGCGGCGCCGATCTCGGCCGCGGTCAGCGGGTCCAGCGGGTGGGGGGCCGCGGCGGGTGCGGTCTCGGCGTCCGTTGAGCAGCAGGTCATGGGGGTCCTGACGACGGGGACGGGTG
>NZ_JAJSYW010000335.1:0-3327 GCF_036815005.1 Streptomyces sp. IBSBF 2435
CGGTGACCAGGACCCGGCCGGCGAGCCGGAGGAAGCCGCCGGGAAGGACGCGGCGGCGCGGCGGGGGCTCCAGCGGCGCAACCCCCGCCCCGCGGGCCGCCCCCCGCGGGGCAAAGCTCACGCTCTGAAAAAAGAGAGCGCTCTCACGCAACGCCGCGTAACCCGTTACGCTGTCCGTGCCGATCCCGGAACTTTTTGTTATCCGCGCGCGAAGGAGCCCTCACCGTGTCCGACCCGACGTTCGCCCGCCCCACTCTTGAGGAAGTCGCGGCGCGGGCCGGGGTGTCACGGGCGACGGCCTCGCGGGTGGTCAACGGGAGCGAGGGCGTACGGGCGCCGCTGGTCGAGCGGGTCCGCGCGGCCGTCGACGAACTCGGATACGTGCCCAACCAGGCGGCCCGCACCCTGGTCACCCGGCGCAACGGAGCGGTCGCCGTCGTGGTGGCCGAGCCCGAGTCCCGGTTCTTCGCCGACCCCTTCTTCGCCCAGCAGGTGCGCGGCATCAGCAAGGAGCTGACCGCGCACGACAACCAGCTGGTGCTGCTGCTGACCGAAGGCACCGCCGACTACGAGCGGGTGGGCCGCTATCTGGCCGGCGGGCACGTGGACGGCGCGCTGATCTTCTCGCTGCACGACGACGACTCGCTGCCGGTGATGGCCCGCAAGGCCGGGGTGGCGACCGTCATAGGCGGCCGTCCCAGCTGGTCGGACGATTCGGGGCCCAGCACGCTCTACGTGGACTGCGACAACCGCGGCGGCGCGCGCGACGCCGTGCGCCATCTGCTGAACCTCGGCCGCCGGCGCGTCGGGCACATCGCCGGCCCGCTGGACCAGACCGCCTCGATCGACCGGCTCGACGGCTTCCGCGATGTGCTGCCGGACATCGACCCGCTGCTGATCGCCGAGGGCGACTTCACCCCGGACGGCGGCTCGCGCGCCATGGAGCAGCTGCTGGAGCGGGTTCCCGACCTCGACGCGGTCTTCGTCGCCTCCGACGTGATGGCCTCGGGCGCGCTGCGGGTGCTGCGGCAGCGCGGGCTGCGGGTGCCGCAGGACGTGGCGGTGATCGGCTTCGACGACATCGTCTCGGTCGCCGAGTGGACCGACCCGCCGCTGACCACCATCCGGCAGGACATCGAGGAGATGGGCCGGATGATGGCGCGGCTGCTGCTGCGCGCCCTTGAGCCGTCCGCCGGCACCGACGGGGCGTCAGCCCTGGCGCCGATCGTCACCCCCACCCAGCTGGTGGTACGCGCCTCGGCCTGATCCGGGCGTACGCCGGAGGCCACCGGCGGTAGGCCGTACGGGCGTTCCGCCACCGGAGGGTGAAGCCGGTTCACCACCCTGTGGGTTGGAAACGTCAAGCAACGGGAAGGTCACGGTCAGGCAGCGAACGTAAGAGTGCGGTGAAGACCGCACCGGGAGACGAGGAGGACTGCCATGGCCTACTCCGTGATCCTCGGGATCGTGATCGTCGCACTGGTGGTGGTCGGCGTCATAGGTTCGTTCTGGAGCGCCGGCAGTCCGATCGCGGTGCGCCGCCGCCACGGTCGTGACGGCGGCGCCGGGTGACGCACCCGGGCTCGCAGGTGCGCGGGAGGCGGAGTGACGCCGCCCGCGCAGGCGCGGGACACCGGGTGACGGCGGTGCGTCAGACCGTCCTGCGGTGACCACCACCTCCGCCCCGCTTGCGCTGGTACATCTCACGGCCCGCCGCCGAACGCAGCTTCCACTCGCGCCGCATCTCGGCGCGCAGCCGCTGATCGGTGCGTGAGGCGATCCAGGCGTTCTCGCGCAGCAGCTTGCGGTAGCTGTCGAGCCGCCGGTGCGCGAGCGTGCCGTCGTCGAGCGCGGCGAGCACCGCGCAGCCCGGCTCCGCGTGGTGTGAGCAGTCCTGGAAGCGGCAGTCGGCGGCCAGTTGCCCGATCTCGGCGAAGACCTGGCCGACGCCGGCCTGCGCGTCCCACAGCCCGACACCGCGCAGCCCCGGCGTGTCGATGAGCACCCCGCCGTCCGGCAGCGCGAGCAGGTCACGGGTGGTCGTGGTGTGGCGGCCTTTGCCGTCCGCGTCCCTGGTGGCCCGCACCTCCTGCACCTCACGGCCCAGCAGGGCGTTGGCCAGCGTGGACTTGCCTGCTCCCGACTGGCCGAGCAGCGCCGCCGTGCCGCCGGTCAGCACGGCGGTCAGCGTGTCGAGCCCGGCGCCGGTGGCCGCGCTGACCACCAGCACCTGCACACCTGGCGCAGCGGCCTCGGCGTCGGCCAGCAGATGGGTGGTGTCGGCCAGGGTGTCCGCCTTGGTCAGCACCACCAGCGGCACGGCGCCGCTCTCCCAGGCCAGCGACAAGAAGCGCTCCAGCCGCCCGAGGTCGAGATCGGCCGCGAGCGACACGCAGACCACCACATGGTCGAGGTTGGCGGCCAGCACCTGGCCTTCGGAGCGCTTGGAGGAGGTGGAGCGTACGAAAGCGGTGCGCCGCGGCAGCAGCGTACGGACGAAGCGCGGGTCGCCGTCGCGGTCGACGGCCGCCCAGTCGCCGGTGCACACCACGCGCATCGGGTCGTTGGGCGTCACCAGCGAGGTGTCGGCCCGGATCAGGCCGTCCGCGGTCAAGAGGTCGCACATGCTGCGGTCCACCCGCACCACCCGCCCCGGCACCAGGCCCTGTGCCGCGTGCGGTGCGAACTCCGTCTCCCATACGTCGTCCCATCCGTAGGGCACGAGCGCATGCGAGGAGGCGTCACGAAAAGAGAAAGACAAGGGAAACCCTTCGAACGGGTGGCCCCGGCACCGCGCGCCCCGCGCGCGGAGAGAAGAAGGAAGAGGTCAGCCGGAGACCACGGGAGTGCGAGGCACGATCTGCTGAATGCGGGCAGCGCCCAGTGCAAAGACAGCCATCGGTCACACCTCCCTGGTCATCATCACGGCCGGCACGGCAGCCCTGACGGCTTCCGCGGCGAACACCTGGCACGGTAGCTCCTCCGCGCGCCGGCTGCCACTCATTTACCGCCGACGCACAGGGCATTGACAGTGATCAGGCCTTGCATGAGACTCCCCCGGAGAGCGCTCTCCGGCTTCATCAAGAGGTACACACCCCCCATGGAGATGCACATGAGCCTCCTGTCCCTCTTCCTGCGTGCCGTTCGGCGCAGAAGACCCCTGCTGGCCGCCCTGGTGGCGGCCGTTGTCGTAGTGGCCGGGGCGATCACCGCCACATCCGGCACCGCCAACGCCGCGCCTTCCCTGCTGTCGCAGGGCAGGACCGCGACGGCCTCGTCCACCGAGAACGCCGGGACCCCCGCCTCGGCAGCCGTCGACGGCAACAC
>NZ_JAJSYW010000336.1:0-3777 GCF_036815005.1 Streptomyces sp. IBSBF 2435
GCCGCGGATCCCGATCGTGTCGAACCTGACCGGTGGGGTCGCGGCCGCACAGGAGTTGTGCTCCCCGCGGTACTGGACGGACCAGGTACGCGGCACGGTGCGGTTCGCCGACGGCGTGCGCTGGCTCGCCGACCAGGGTGTGACCGCGCTGGTGGAACTGGGTCCTGATGGTGTGCTTTCCGGTGCGGCGCACCACAGCTGCGCGCCGGGCACGGTCGTGGCGCCGGTATTGCGCCACGAGCAGGACGACGCGTCGGCGGTGCTGTCCGCGGTGGCGCGGCTGTTCGTGCACGGTGTGGCGGTGGACTGGACCGCGGTGTTCGCGGGCCGGGGCGCGGTGCGGGTGGCGCTGCCGACCTACGCGTTCCAGCACCAGCGCTTCTGGCCCGACACGGTCGCCGCTGTCGCCGACGTGGCCTCGGCCGGGCTGAGCCCGGCGCAGCACCCGCTGCTCGGCGCCGTGGTGCCTTCGCCCACGGACGACGCGATCGTGTTCACCAGCCTGCTATCGCTGCGTACGCACCCGTGGCTGGCCGACCACACCGTGGGCGGCGCCGCGGTCCTCCCGGGCACCGCCGGCGTCGAGTTGGCCATCCGCGCCGGCGACAGCGTGGGCTGCGACCGGGTCGAGGAGCTGGCGCTTGAGACGCCGCTGGCGCTGCCGACCACGGGAGTCGTCCAGGTCCAGGTCCTGGTCGGTGCGGCTGACGAGGACGCGCGGCGGAGCTTCGCCCTGTACGCGCGGGTGGACGGCGCGCAGGAGTGGACCCGCCACGCCACCGGTCGGCTGGGCACGTCCGCCCGCGAGGCCGGGCCGGACCCGTTCGGCCCGCTGGGCCAGGTCTGGCCCGCGCCGGGGGCCGAGGAAATCGACGTGTCCCGGTTCTACGAGCAGCGCGCCGAGCACGGCCCGATGTTCCAGGGGCTGACGAAGGCATGGCGCCATGGCGACCGGATCCTCGCGGAGGTCGAACTGCCCGAGTCCGGCCGCGACGCGGCGGAGTCGTTCGGGCTGCACCCCGCGCTGCTGGACGCGGCACTGCACACAGGGGCGCTCGCGGGCAGGGAGGGCGTGGCGTGCGGGTTCCGCGACGTGGATCTGCTCGCTTCCGGCGCGGCCCGGCTCCGGGTCGCACTGACTCCGCAGGGGCCGGACGAGGTGTCGCTCGCGGTCGCCGATTCGACCGGCTCACCCGTGCTGTCGATCGGCTCCGTGACGCTGCGACCGCTCGACGCGCTCGGCACCGTGGCGGACGCCGGGGACCGTTCGCTACTCGAGATCAGCTGGGTGCCGACCCCTGGCGGCGCCGCCCCGGTGGGCCGCTGGACCGTCGTCGGACCCGCGGACCCCGTGCCCACTCCCGAGGAGGGCGCGGTGGCGCTGCTGCGGGCGTCCGGGGACCCGGCCCCGGTGGTGGAAGGCACGCATGAGCTGACCGCCGAGGTACTCCGGCGACTCCAGCAGTGGCCGACGGACCCCGCGGGCTCGCCGCTGATCGTGTGGACCCGGGGCGCGGTCACCACCGCACCCGGTGACCCGGTCACGGATCTGGCCGCGGCGGCCGTGTGGGGCCTGGTCCGGTCGGCGCAGACGGAGGACCCGGGCCGGTTCGTACTGCTCGACACCGACACCGACTCCGACCAGCTCGACGCGACGGTGCTCGGCGACGTACTGGCCGCGGGTGAGCCACAACTGGCGCTGCGCGGCGGCCGGCTCTTCGCGGCGCGCCTGGTCCGGGCCGACGCGGGTGAAGAACCGGCGCCGGTGCTGGACACCGAGGGCACGGTCGTCGTCACCGGTGGCACCGGTGGGCTGGGCGCCCTCGCGGCGAGGCACCTGGTGACCGAGCACGGCGCGCGGAACCTCCTGCTGATCAGCCGGCGTGGTGCGACCGCCCCGGGCGCGCAGGAGCTGCTGGCGGAGCTCGGCGCGCTCGGCGCCACGGTGGTGGCGTCGGCCTGTGACGCAACCGACCGGCAGGCGCTCGCCGAGGTGCTCGCCGAGGTCCCGCCGGAGCGCCCCGTGACCGGGATCGTGCACGTCGCGGGCGTCGTCGACGACGGTGTGCTCGCGTCGCTGTCGCGCGAACAGCTCGACCGGGTGCTCGCCCCGAAGGTGGACGCGGCCTGGAACCTGCACTCGCTCACCCAGGACCTGTCGTTCTTCGTGGCCTTCTCGTCACTCGGCGGCCTGCTGGGCGGCGGCGGCCAGGCCAACTACGCCGCGGGCAACACGTTCCTCGACGCACTGATGCAGCAGCGCCGCCAGCACGGGCAGCCCGGTGTGTCGCTTGCCTGGGGACCGTGGTCGACGGAACTCGGCATGGTGAGCTCCCTGTCCGGCACCGACCGGCGCCGGATCGCGCGCTCGGCCACCCCGCCGATGTCGGTGGAGCAGGGCATGGAGCTGTTCGACCGGGCGTTGCGCGCGGACCGTCCGCTGCTGGCGCCGACCCGGCTGGACCTGGCTACGCTGCGGGCTCAGCGGGACATCACGCCGCTGTGGCGCTCCCTGGCCGGGGCCGCGGCGCGGCGCGTCGCGGACAACACCGACGGCGGCGGCGACAGTCTGGGCCTGCGGCTGGCAGGACTGTCCGGTGCGGACCGGCTGGAGGCGCTGGCCGACCTGGTCCGCGAGGCCGCCGCGACGGTGCTGGGGCATGCCCCGGGCGAGCGGCTCGACACCGCGCAGCCGTTCCGCGAGCTGGGCTTCGACTCGCTGACCGCGGTCGAGCTGCGCAATCTGCTGCAGGCGAGGACCGGCGTCGGCCTGGCGGCCAGCCTGGTGTTCGACTACCCGACCGTCGGCCACGTCGCGAGGTACCTGGCAGCCGAGTTCGGCACGCAACCGGCCGAGGTCGTCGTGGCGCCGGCTCTTGTGTCCGTCACCGACGATCCGATCGTGCTGGTGGGCATGGCGTGCCGGTTCCCGGGCGGCGTCGCGGGTCCGGATGACCTGTGGCGGCTGGTCGCCGAGGGGACCGACGGGGTCACGCCGTTCCCGGCCGACCGCGGCTGGGATCTGGACTCGCTGCTGGGCAGCGGCGGCCCGGGCACCGGGACCTCCGCGACCGGCGAGGGCGGCTTCCTCCCGGAGAGCGGCGACTTCGACGCGGCGTTCTTCCGGATCTCGCCGCGGGAGGCGCTGGCCACCGACCCGCAGCAGCGGCTGCTGCTCGAGGTGTCGTGGGAGGCATTGGAACACGCGGGCATCGACCCGANGGATCTCGCCGCGGGAGGCGCTGGCCACCGACCCGCAGCAGCGGCTGCTGCTCGAGGTGTCGTGGGAGGCATTGGAACACGCGGGCATCGACCCGAGTTCGCTGGCGGGCAGCGCGACCGGCATGTTCACGGGCGTCTACCAGACCGGCTACGCCGAACTGGTCGCGCGAGCCGAAGAGCAGCTGCAAGGCCATCTGCTCACCGGCGGGGCCGGAAGCGTGGTGTCGGGCCGGGTGGCATACGCGCTCGGGCTGGAGGGTCCTGCGGTGAGTGTGGACACGGCGTGTTCGTCGTCGCTGGTGNCGTGGTGTCGGGCCGGGTGGCATACGCGCTCGGGCTGGAGGGTCCTGCGGTGAGTGTGGACACGGCGTGTTCGTCGTCGCTGGTGTCGATGCATCTGGCGGCGCAGGCGTTGCGGTCGGGTGAGTGCTCGCTGGCGCTGGCCGGCGGCGTCACAGTGATGGCCGCGGCGGACATGTTCGTCCGGTTCACGATGCAGGGTGGCTTGGCGGCGGACGGCCGGTGCCGGTCGTTCTCGGATGACGCGGGTGGGAC
>NZ_JAJSYW010000337.1:0-3220 GCF_036815005.1 Streptomyces sp. IBSBF 2435
GCCCGGCGGTCCGGCCGCCGCCCCGCCGCCCGCCCGCTCCCCGATCACCGACGCCGTACCGCGCCGCACCCTGGTCATCGCGGCGGTCGCCGTCGCCCTGGCCCTGCTGGGCACGCTGATAGGCGTCGCGCTCGCCAAATCCGGCGGCGGGGACGGCGACACCAAGAACGGCGGCAAGACCACCGCGGGCGCCAGCGGTACGCCGGGCAGCACGCAGACCACGAAGCGGAAGGACGGCGACGACCGCAAGCCGTCGGCCTCCGCCCCTTCCGCCACCGGCGGCGCCGACGACTCGGCCGCCACCTCCGCGGGCACCGGCGGCAAGTCCACGACGACCCCGAGCGCGTCCACAGGGCCGGGGACGGCGCCGGCGGGCTTCTCGCTCGTCCAGGCGGCGGGCAAGTCGTCCGTGGCCGTCCCCGCGGGCTGGAAGCAGGTGTCCGCGGGCCAGAACCACTACCACACGGGCACGCTTTTCAGCGGCCCTGACGGCGCGGAACTGCTGGTCGACTCCACCTCGACCCCCGGCCCCAGCGCCCTGGCCAAGTGGCAGCACGACTCCAAGACGGTCGGCGCCGGCATGAACGGATACCAGCAGATCGGCGTCCAGCGGGTCACCTACCGCGGATACGACGCCGCGGACTGGGAGTACAAGCGGACGCTTTCGGGTAGGCAAGTGCACGTCCTGAACCGAGGCATGGTGACGGACGCCCACCACGGCTATGCGCTGTTGTTCACCTTCCCCGCCGACGCATGGGACAGCGATGCGAACCAGCGGATGCGGGCGATCGCCTTCGACACGTTCAAACCGGCCGGGTGAGTGAGTCGCAGCACGTATCGTGAAGGGGATCGAACTGTACGCATCCGGGACCGCCCGGACGTGACCGGTTCGTACCGCAGTCCGACCGGGCCAGGGAGGGGGCGCCGTGGACGAATACGCAGGGCGGGTACTCGCGGACCGCTACCGGCTGCCCACACCGCCGGCGGACGAGTACGAACTCGTCGAGACCCGCGCCTTCGACACCTACAGCGGCCAGGAGGTCCTGGTCCGCCAGGTCCTGCTGCCCGAGGTGGTGGCCGCAGAATTCGGTGACGACGACCCCGACACGCTCGGCGAGAGCGCCCGCCGCGCCCTGGACGCGGCCCGCGCCGCAGCCGCGATACCCGACCACCCCCGACTCGTCCAGGTCTTCGACATCTTCGTCGAGGACGGCAGCCTGTGGATCGCGAGCGAGCTGGTGTCCGGCCGCCCGCTGGCGGCCTTACTCGCCGAACGCCCCATCGACGCCTATCGCGCCGCCGAGGTCGCCTCCGACGTCCTCACCGCGCTGCGCACCCTGCACGCCCACGGCTGGACCCACCGCAACGTCACCACGGGCACGGTGCTGGTCTGCGACGACGGCCGCGCCATGCTCGGCGGCCTCGCGGCCGGAGCCGCGCAAGAAGCCCTCTGCGGCTACGACCCGCTGCCCGAGCACGTCCCGGCGATGAGTGCCGCCGAGGCCTCGGACGGCGCAGCGGCACCCCGTGATCCGGCCGCCTGGCACGGCCCGCGGTCCGCGCTCGAACAGGAGCGGGCCCGGCAGAACCGCATCACCGTCGTCGGCGCCGTCACCGAGCGCTGGGCGCCGGAGCAGGCCCACCCGGTGCACGAGAACTGGCAGCTGTCGCCGCCGGTCGGCCCGCCCGCCGACCTGTGGGCACTCGGGTCGCTGCTCTTCCGCAGCGTCCAGGGCCACCCGCCGTATCCCGAGGAGAATGCCGCCGAGCTGGTCCAGCTGGTGTGCGCGGAGCCGCCCGCCTTCGCCGAGGAGTGCGGACCGCTGCGCCCGGTCGTGGAGTCGCTGCTGCGGCCCGACCCCGAGGAGCGGCCCGAGGCCGAGGAGCTGGGCGGCTGGCTGCGCTCGCTGATCCGCTCCGCGCCGGAACCCGAGGTCGGCACCCACACCGTCCAGCTGCCCACCGATCCGGCGAAGCTGCCGGTCAAGCGGCGCAAGGGCGAGCTGGTCAAGCGCCGGCGCCGCGAGGCCGCCGCCGACCCCGAGGGGCTCCAGCACCGCAGGCACGCCCGCGGCAAGCAGGCCAGGGTCGTCAAGGCCAAGCGGGAGCGGATCAAGCGCAGCGAGGTCATGCAGGAGCACTTCCACGAGGAGCAGGTGGTCTCCTCGCGCGGCCCCGCCCCCGACGGCACCGCCGCCGCCCCGCGCCGGCTCGGCGCCCGGCTGCTGGTGCTGATACTGGCGGTGCTGGTCGCGCTGGTGGTCTTCGTGGTGCTGCTGCTGCCGCACCGCGACAGCTCCACGGACGGGGCCGACGGAAACCGTACGGTGCCGGCCGAGATGCCGGGCTCCGGCGGCGGCAAGAAGAAGGACCCGGAGCCCTCGGCGACCGCGGCGCCGACGCACACCGCCACGAAGGCTCCGCCGAAGGCACCCACGCACGCCGCCACCACCGTGCCCCCGGTCGCGCCGCCCGACCTCGGCGCGGACTTCGCTCTGCACACCGACCCGGCGGGCTTCACCGTCGCCGTCCACACCGGCTGGCTGCGCACCGGCAAGAACGGCAAGGGGCAGGTGCGGTTCACCGGGAGCGACCTGACGATGACCGTCGTGCCGGGCCGTGACAAGGCGACGGGTGACAGTGACGACCCGGTCGCCTATCAGCTCGTGGAGCCCGAACTCGCCGACTTCCGGGCCTCGTCCTGGTCCTCGGCGGCCGGCCTGCAATCCGTCACCATCCAGGGCCACCAGGCCGCCGAGGGCGAGTACACCTGGCGGGACGCGAACCAGCAGTCGATCTACGGGCGCAATCTGGCGATTCAGATCGGCGGGCGGTATCACGTGGTCCTCATCTACGGGCCGGACTCGCAGCGGGCCGCTGTGCAGCGGGCGTTCGACAAGGTCGTCGAGACCTACGCGGCGGACTGACGTCCGCGTCGCGCTTCTTGACCTTGTCCGGGGCGCGGCCGGGCGGGGGCTTGTCGCGCGGTTCCTCGCACCCCTGGGTGATCGTCACTTGCGGTGGCGTCGCTTCTTTCCCGGCGTCGTGGTCGCGCGCGCAGTTCCTCGCGCCCCTGAGGGGGTGCCACTTGCGCGTGGGCGTTCACCTTGCGGTGCGCTGGGGCTCGGCTCTTCTGCCGGAGAGGGCAGACGCCAGGGGTGCGGGGGACTGTGCGGCGAACCCATTACCGGGGGAGGGCTCCGGGGCTTGCCCGGAGGAC
>NZ_JAJSYW010000338.1:0-3209 GCF_036815005.1 Streptomyces sp. IBSBF 2435
CCCCCCGGGTGCCGGCCACCACCCCTCCCCAGAGGGCACCCCTTCGGGGCCGCGGGGAACCACGCCCCCGGCCACAGCCCACCGTCGTGCAGGCACAGGCCCGGCCAGGAGCGCGGCGCGCCCGCGCAACGGGCGTCACCCCGGGGCGGAAAGCCCCACGAGACCGGTCAGAAACCGGTCGAGCTGCTCGGCGAACGGCGGCCACGGCGTATCCCACCGGTTGGTCCTCATCGACACGCTCCCGTGCACGGCGGCCATGAGGTCGAGGGCCATCGCCGTCGCGTCCCCCCGCGGAGCGAGCCCCGCGTCGACGCAGCGCTGGACCGCGCTCACGCAACTGTCCTTGAAGTCCTGCTTGAAGCGCATCTCGACCCGCTGGTTGATGGTGCTCTCGTACAGCACCTTGTAGAGCCCGGTGTGCTGCTGCGCCCAGTTGCCCAGCAGCAGCGTCCTCGCGCGGAGCGCTTCCGCGGGGCCGCCTGCGGACGTCTCCGCGCCCTCGATGGCCCGCATGAGATCGCTGTGGCACCGTTCGAGCGTGGCCAGGACGAGGGCGTCGCGATCGGCGAAGTGCAGGTAGACGGATGTGGCGGCGATGCCGACCTCGCGGGCCACCGCCCGGAGCGACAGCGCCTGGTCGTCGGCCAGGACGTCCAGCATGGCGGTCGCCGTCGTGATGATGTCGGTCCGCAGTCGCTCACCCTGGCCACGGGGGTTGTTGCGGCTCCGGGCGCCTCTCCGGGGCGGAGTGGTCCCATCCATGAATCCGATTGTATGGGCACAACTCGTAGGACTACAGTCGTAGCCCTACGGCCGTTCGGCCGGGCAATACGTGGAGGCGCCCCATGGATCACCGCGTGGACATGCCCGCAGAGGCACCGGTGGACACCGTCACCTACCACCAGGGCTGGGACGGGTTCCCGGAGTTGTCCGACCGCGAGAAGGTCGCGCTTTATGCCGTCGCCGACATCTGCCGGCAGACGCTGGGCATGCCGTGCGAGTCGCAGGGCACGATGGGCCTCACCCATGGCGTGTCCGGCGACGCGCTGTGCGAATTACTGCTGTTCCAGGGCGACCACACCGAGCTGCAACGCCATTTGCGCACCGGCACGCGGCAGCTGACCGACCGTGAGCGGGCCTTCGGCTCCCTGACCTCGGACGTCCTGCACGGCGTGCTCAATGACACGTTCGCGGCCCATGTCTCCAGGGCGCTCGCGATCGGCGCGACGCCCGCCGATGTGCGGGCCGTGATCCGCTTCTCGGCGCAGTTCGGCACGACCGCGGCCTGGCACGGCCTGCGCGCCGCCGACCGGCTGCTCGACGGACCGGCCGGCCTGGCGGACCCTTCCGTGGCATAGACCTGTCCTGGGTCTCTGCGCAGCAGCCGGCCCCTTACGGCGACGCCGTCGGCGTATCTCCGCGGGGGTGCGGGCCGCGTAGCCCAGAACCAGGCCGGGCGGCCCCGGCAGTCGGCGGCGCCAGGACAGCGGCTGCACCGTGACGCCGTGGCCGAGCGCCGCCGCGGCCAGTTCCGTTCGCCGCCCGGCCGCAGGCGGCGGCGGGTGTTCGCGGGCTCGTTCGTCTCGCTCGGCGCCGAACCCGCCCTCACCGCCCGCTGATCGCCGCCGCGCGGCGCCACCATAGGGTGAGGCGGACGCCGTGACATGGGGGTGGGTCGGCATGATCAGCGAGCCGGAGATGGAAGGCCAGGAGGAACCCGCGGCGGCCGTGGACCTGGTCAGCGACACCGACCGGCCGCCGCTGCTGGGGCGGTTCGCGGCGAAGCCGTGGACATGGGCGGCCGTTGCGGTCGTCGTGACCTCGGCGGTCTGGGCCGGGGTGCTGCAGGCCACCGGCTACGGGCGCACATCGGCGCCCGACCTGCACGGCTACCGTATCGGCGACAGCACCTGCAGCAACCACGATCTCCAGCCGCTCGCCGGCGACCTGGGCTCGTCGTCCTTCGGCCAGGGGTTCCCGACGGTCACCAGGAGCACGGCGCTCGACCATGTCGGCTGCGCGCTGATCGGGACGGGGACGGACGGCAGCGGCTGGACGACGACGTACACCATCAGCGTCACCGTGGACCTGCACAAGAAGACCGACCCGGCGGCCGAGTTCGACGCGCGCAGCCGTACCGAACCGCCCGCGCCGTCCGGCGGGAGCGACGGCAGCAGCGTCCTGGTCTACCTGGACGGCAAGACGCGGACCACGCACCCCGAAGGCCTCGGCGACCGCGCGAACCTCGCCGCCGGGCAGTACCGCCAGTCGCTGTTCGTACGGCACGGCGGCGCCGTCTTCTCGCTGACCGTGACCGGCACCAACGAGTGGGACACCGACCGCGGCAAGGAGCCCGTCAACCCCGACGGCAGCCCGACGCGGCTGCCCGTCGCGGACACCGCCGCCTTCAGCAAGGACCTCGTTCCGACAATGCGCCAGCTCATGAACGCGCTGGCCCAGCCGCCCTCGTCCTGACCCGGCGCGAGCCGACGCGCAGGACGGACGGGGGGCAGGCCGGGGCCGTACGCGGATATCGGGTGGAAGCACGGCGAAAGCAAATTCCGGTATCGAGAGAAATATGCCGCTCTGTGATTTCCGCGACGCCGCGCGGCCCGGATTCGGCTGAATATCGCCCGGATCCCCGGCGCCCGGCGCCGCCGCCCGCGCCGCCCGCCGCCGCGGCCCCGCCGGACCGACCGTCGGCCCCCTGCCGCCGCGGCCACCGCCGCACCCCTGCGGCCCGCCACCTCGCCGCATCTCACCTGACCAGCCACTTCCCGGCGCCGCGAGCAGCCACACGCCGCCCGCAGCCGCGGCCTGCGGTGGCCGTCCGACGCCGCAGCCGGGCCGCAGACCCGCCGGGATCGCGCCCTGGAAGCCGTGTCAGCCCGCCGATCTGACCGCCGAAGAGCCGTAAAAGATCAGGGTTATGACATACATGTCAAGCCTTGATCAAGTTCGTGGGACGTACTAGTGTGCAGCGCGACGGGAAGACCATGCGCCTTGCACGGCCCGTGATGCCTGCGGGACGAAGGGGCCACACTTCGTACGGGGGAAAGATTCATGCCGACTCCGGCAGGATCGGGCTCGATAAAGTTACCGTCGGCTGGACCTGCGCCGGTGACCCACGCGGCCAGGCGAGGGTGTCCACGGCCGCCGCTCCCAACCGCACCGCCGTCCATGGGTGCCCACCGCCCCACCCCCCACAC
>NZ_JAJSYW010000339.1:0-3167 GCF_036815005.1 Streptomyces sp. IBSBF 2435
TTTTTTTTTTTATGGGACGGTGGCCCGGTGGCCGGACGACCCGCCCACCGAGCACTCCCGTTCGCGCCCAGATCCGGCAGTGGCTCCGGCACCGCGCCATCGGCCGCGCGGCGGTCCTAGAGGTGCCGGAGGCCGAACTCGCCGTGCTCGGCGCGGAATCGCCCGGGGCGCGCCGCTCGACGAGGTCCGCGCGCTCTTCGAGCGGACCGCGCTGGCCAGGGAGTTGCCCGCCTTCTTCACCACCGACGCCTACACCCGCCTGGTGGGCCGTCCGGGTGATCCGGACGGCCCGGCCCGCGACCGGGCCTGAGCGACGGGCCGGACGGGGCGGCGGTACGCGGAGCGGGTGGCGGCCCCGCAAACCGCCGCCCCGCGCCTGCCGGGCGTGCTCCATGTCACATCCCGGAATGTGGTCGGGAATGACCGCGGGGTGGTCCGCGCCTTAGCCTGGCACGTGCAGCTGGTTCGCCCCTGCCCGCCAGGCAGGAGCGTCGTAAGAGGGAACCCGGTGGGAATCCGGGACTGCCCCGCAGCGGTGAGTGGGAACGACCGCCGTCATACGCACTGGGTCCGGGCCGCGGACCTGGGAAGCGACGGTCAGTAGGAGTCTGCCCCGGCAGGCGTGCCCGCGAGTCCGAAGACCTGCCCGTTGCCCGTACGCGACCGATCGCGTGCGGATATCCCGGTGACCTCGTGGGCGGGTCGGCGTACACATCCGGCGGATCATCACCCCTGCGGGGTGCGCGTTCCGTCCGATTCGTCACCTTCGCGCCTGTGTCCCGTTACCGGGATGCCAGGAGACATCTCGCGAAGGAGATTTCCGTGACAGCGAAGTCCGCAGCCGCGGCAGCACGGGCCACCGTGTACGGCTACCCCCGCCAGGGCCGGCACCGGGAACTGAAGAAGGCCGTCGAGGGCTACTGGAAGGGCCGCGTCGGCGCCGACGCCCTCCACGCCACCGCCGCAGACCTCCGCGCCGCGAACTGGCGCCGGCTCGCCGAGGCGGGCGTCCACGAAGTGCCCACCGGCGACTTCTCGCTCTACGACCACATCCTCGACACCAGCGTCATGGTCGGCGCGATCCCCGCCCGCCACCGCGCGGCCGTCGCGGCGGACGCCCTGGACGGCTACTTCGCCATGGCCCGCGGCACGCAGGACGTCGCGCCGCTGGAGATGACGAAGTGGTTCGACACCAACTACCACTACCTTGTACCCGAGCTGGGACCAGACACGACGTTCGCGCCCGACTCGTCCAAGCAGGTCGCCGAGCTGAGGGAGGCCCTCGCCCTGGGCCTGTCCGCCCGGCCCGTCCTGGTCGGGCCTGTCACCTACCTCCTGCTCGCCAAGCCCGCCCCCGGCGTGGGCAGCGGCTACGCCCCGCTCGCCCTGCTTAACCGGCTGCTGCCGGTGTACGCCGAGGTGCTGGCCGACCTGCGCGCGGCCGGCGCCGAGTGGGTGCAGCTGGACGAGCCCGCCCTCGTCCAGGACCGCACCCCGGCCGAACTCGAAGCCGTCGAGAAGGTCTACCGCGACCTCGGCGCCCTCGTGGACCGGCCCAAGCTGCTGGTCGCCTCGTACTTCGACCGGCTCGGCGACGCCCTGCCGGTGCTGGCCAAGGCGCCGGTCGAGGGCCTGGCGCTGGACTTCACCGACGCCGCCGCCGCCAACCTCGACGCGCTCGCCACCGCCGGCGGACTGCCGGGCAAGCGGCTGGTGGCCGGTATCGTCAACGGCCGCAACATCTGGATCAACGACTACGAGAAGTCGCTGACCACCCTGGCCACCCTGCTGGGCCTGGCCGACCAGGTCGATGTGGCCGCCTCCTGCTCCCTGCTGCACGTCCCGCTCGACACGGCCGCGGAACAGGACATCGACCCGCAGATCCTGCGCTGGCTCGCCTTCGCGGAGCAGAAGACCGCCGAGATCGTCACCCTGGCCAAGGGGCTGGCGCAGGGCACCGACGCCATCGCCGCGCAGATCGCCGCCAACCGCGCCGACCTCGCCTCCCGCGCCGCCTCCCCGATCACCCACGACTCCGCCGTACGCGCCAGGGCCGCCGCCGTCACCGACGCCGACGGCCGCCGCTCCCAGCCGTACGCCGAGCGGACCACCGCCCAGCGCGCCCGCCTCGGGCTGCCCCTGCTGCCGACCACCACCATCGGCTCCTTCCCGCAGACCGGCGAGCTGCGCACCGCCCGCGCCGACCTGCGGGCCGGCCGGATCGGCACGGCCGGCTACGAGGAGCGCATCAGGGCCGAGATCGCCGAGGTCATCTCCTTCCAGGAGAAGACCGGCCTCGACGTCCTGGTGCACGGCGAGGCCGAACGCAACGACATGGTGCAGTACTTCGCCGAGCAGCTCACCGGCTGCCTCGCCACCCAGCAGGGCTGGGTCCAGTCCTACGGCACCCGGTACGTCCGCCCGCCGATCCTGGCCGGCGACATCTCCCGGTCCGGGCCGATGACGGTGCGCTGGACGAGTTACGCCCAATCGCTTACCGAGCGGCCGGTCAAGGGCATGCTCACCGGGCCGGTCACCATGCTGGCCTGGTCCTTCGTGCGCGACGACCAGCCGCTCGGCGACACCGCCCGCCAGGTGGCGCTCGCCCTGCGCGAGGAGGTCGCCGACCTCGAAGCCGCAGGCATCCCGGTCATCCAGGTGGACGAGCCCGCGCTGCGCGAGACGCTGCCGCTGCGGGCCGCCGACCGGCCGGCGTATCTGGACTGGGCGACCGAGGCCTTCCGCCTCACCACCGCGGGGGTGCGGCCCGCCACCCAGATCCACACCCACATGTGCTATGCGGAATTCGGCGACATCGTCCAGGCCATCGACGACCTCGACGCCGATGTCATCAGCCTGGAGGCCGCCCGCTCCCACATGCAGGTCGCCGCCGAGCTGGCCGCCCACGGATACCCGCGCGAGGCCGGCCCCGGCGTCTACGACATCCACTCGCCGCGCGTGCCCGGCGCCGACGAGGCAGCCGCGCTGCTCCGCAAGGGGCTCCGGGCGATCCCCGCCGAGCGGCTGTGGGTCAACCCCGACTGCGGCCTGAAGACCCGCGGCTGGCCCGAGACCAGGGCGTCGCTGGAGAACCTGGTCAGCGCCGCCCGCGCGGTCCGCGCGGAGCTGCCCGCGTCCTGACCCCGGCGGCGGGGCGGGCCCATGCC
>NZ_JAJSYW010000340.1:0-3140 GCF_036815005.1 Streptomyces sp. IBSBF 2435
AACCCCCGCCCGGGGGAGGCGTACCCCCCCCGCAGGAGGGGAACCACCACCCCCGCGGGGGTCGTACCAACTGCGGCAGGGTGGGCGCCCAGGTGGGGCCCGCCAGGGCAAGGGGGCCTGGGGCATAGGATGCCCGGGGATATGACGGGGCGTCATAGACCACGACCGTGAGGGACACCGTGGCACCTACCACCGGCGCCGTACGCCGCTTCCACCCGCTTCAGGGAGCGCCCGCGCGCCTCATCTGCTTTCCGCACGCCGGCGGCGCCGCCGGCTTCTTCCGCCCGCTCTCCGCCGAGCTGCGGCTGCGGGCCGACGTGCTGTGCATGCAGTATCCGGGTCACCAGGACCGCTACCGCGAGCCGCTGCTCGACGACATCGCCGCGCTCGCGGACGGCGCCGCCGAGGACCTGGCGCCCTGGCGCGGGGAGCCTCTCGCGCTGTTCGGGCACAGCATGGGCGCCCTCGTCGCCTACGAGGTCGCGCGGCGGCTGGCGGCCGACGGCGCCGGGCCCGTACGGCTGTTCGCGTCCGGGCGACCGGCGCCCTCGGTGTACCGCGAAGGCCATCGGCACGGCAAGAGCGACGACGAACTGCTCGCCGACATCCGGGCGCTGGACGGCACACCGCCGGAACTCCTCGCCGACGAGGAGGTGCTGCAGGTGGTGCTGCCTGTGCTGCGCAGCGACTACCGGGCGGTGGCGAACTACCGGCACCCGCAGGGCGCCCGGCTGGTGTGCCCGGTCACCGTACTCACCGGGGACACCGACCCGCGGGTGACGGCCGAGGAGGCGCGGGCCTGGACGCGGCACACCGCGGCCGACTGCGAGGTGCGCACCTTCGCGGGCGGCCACTTCTTCCTCGCCGAGCACTGGCCCGAGATCGGCCGCCTGGTCCTCGACCGCCTCGCCGCCGCCCCGCAGCCGTCCGGAACCGGCAGCTGAGAGCATCCGCCCGCCGCCCGGGAACGACCGCGGGGCGGCCCGGGCGGCGGAAGAACCGCCCGGACCACCCCCAGGACGCCGGCGCGGCGGCCCGCTTATCTGACGAGCTCGGCGGGCACGTCGAGCCACGCCAGCTTCTGCGGGTTCCGCACCGCGTAGATCCTGGTGATCAGCCCGTCCTCCACCGCGAGGCTCACCGCCGACGCCTCGCCGTCGAGTTCGATCCGGCCCGCGGGCGCGCCGTTGAGCCACACGGCCGCGGTCCGGAACGCGGCCACCCGGTTGGCGCGCGCGAGCACCGCGGCCACCGGTTCGCTCCCGTGCAGCGGAGCCAGCGCCGCCGCCACCACACCGCCGCCGTCGGCGATCAGGACGACGTCCGGCGCCATGACCGCCAGCAGCTCCTGCAACTGCCCCGTTTCGAGGGCGGCCAGGAACCGCTCCACCACGGCCTGCTGCTCCGACCGGCTGACCCGCACCCGGGGCTGCCGGGCCGCCACGTGCTCGCGGGCCCGCCGCCCGATCTGCCGCACCGCGGCCGCGGACTTCCCGATGACCTCGGCGATCTCGCCGTACGGCAGCTCGAAGACCTCGCGCAGCACGAACACCGCCCGCTCGGTCGGACCGAGCGTCTCCAGCACGGTCAGCATCGCGATCGAGACGCTCTCCGCGAGTTCGACGTCCTCCGCCACATCGGGGCTGGTCAGCAGTGGCTCCGGCAGCCACTCCCCGACGTAGTCCTCACGGCGGCGGGAGACCGTACGCAGACGGTTGAGCGCCTGCCGCGTGACGACCCGGACGAGGTAGGACCGCGGGTCGCGCACCCGGGAGCGGTCGACGGCCGACCACCGCAGCCAGGACTCCTGGAGCACGTCCTCCGCGTCGGTCGCCGACCCGAGCATCTCGTAGGCGACCGTGAAGAGCAGGCTGCGATGGGCGACGTAAGGATCCTCGGTCATGCCGTCGACGCTACGCCGGACGTCCGGGAGGGCGCCGCCAGCGGAATCTCGCACGCGGCGGAGAAGCCCTGCGACTCGATCCCGAGCGACGCGTTGCTCCTGGTCGCGAAGTTGGCGAAGGCGATGTAGACGGTCAGCTCGACTATCGCCGCCGGGCCGAGCCTGGCCAGCAGTCCCGCCGACAGCTCGTCGGTGACGGTCGGCGGGGTGGTCGTCATGGCCTCGGCGTATTCCATGACGTCCCGCTCCAGGGGTGTGAACACCTCCGACTCGCGCCAGCGCGGCACCTGGCTGGCCTTGGCCAGGTCCAGCTTGTTGTTCCGCGCCATGAAGTAGCCGATGTCCAGGCACCAGCTGCAGCCGACCTGGGTCGCGACGGCCATGTGCGCGAACGACTTGAGGCTCTCGTCGGCCGCGCCCCACCCGCCCGCGCTGCTTCCCAGCGCCTGGGCCGCACGGGCGACCGCGGGGCTGTGCCACATCACCTCGACGGGCTCGGGTACGGCACCGAGCTGCTGGATCATGCCCTCGCTCAGCTCGGCGGGGAGCTGGGCCTTCGGAACGCGTAGCGCCATGGTGTCCTCCTGGAAGTTGTGCCTGTCCGGCATGAAGACACCGCATGACCCCGCGGGCGTGACACCTGGCGCCCACCTCGGTCAGAAACGCGGCAGCAATACCGGGGAAATCGTTGACCACAACGTGGGAGCGCTCCCATGATGGCTCCCGGGTCAGTCGAGCCGTTCTCCTTCCCCCCACCTCTGGAGGATCCCATGACCACCCGTCGGAAACGCGCGCGCCGCCGCGCCTGGGCGGCGTCGGTGGCCGGTGCGCTCATCGCGGCCGGCACCACCTGGGCCGTGCAGCTCCCGGCCGGCGCGGCGCCCGCCGCGGCGGGCTGCGGTGTCGACTACACCGTCAGCAGTGTGTGGCAGGGCGGGTTCGGCGCCGACGTGAAGATCACCAACTTCGGTGACGCGCTGTCGTCGTGGAGCCTGAAGTGGACCTTCGCGCCGGGACAGACGGTGACGCAGGCGTGGAATGCCGACGTGACCCTCAACAGCAGCCAGGTGACGGCGGCCAACGTCAGCTACAACGGCTCGATCCCGAGCGGCGGTTCGGCGTCCTTCGGCTTCAACGGAGCCTTCTCCGGCTCCGGTACGCCCACCGCCCCGTCCTCCTTCAGCCTCAACGGCGTGACCTGCACGGGCGGTACGGCCACGACCCCGCCCACCACGAC
>NZ_JAJSYW010000341.1:0-3137 GCF_036815005.1 Streptomyces sp. IBSBF 2435
CCCCCCCCCCCCCCCCCCCCCCCCCCCCCCCCCCCCCCCCCCCCCCCCTGCGGTGGTCCTCCGTGGTGTCCCGGAGGACCACCTACCCCACCCCCCACGGGTGAGGTGGTCAGCGGTAGCCGGCTGCGGCGATGTTGGCCTGGGCCGCGTTGCCGACGGCGGTGCCGGCCCCGTCGGCGTCCAGACACAGGCCCGGCTGGACGCCGGTGATCGACCCGTCGGAGTTCTGCCGCCACTTCTGGTTCGGCCGGCCGTTGCAGTCCCATATCCGAAGTGCGGTCCCCTGCGTGTCGACGCCGCCGCCGGCATGGAGGCAGCGCCCCGAGGCAGCACCGGCCACGGGCGCGGCCGCTGCCGGTAGCGGCCGGGTAAGCGCCGTCGCCAGCATCGCGGCCGTCATCGCCACCACGGCGATGACGGTGGGCGCCGGCGAGCTGCGTGCGAGAAGGGCAGGACTTCGGTACCGAACGGATGAAGGCTGCATGGTCTGTCCTTGGCGATATGGGGGGAAGGACCAGCTTGTTAGCGTTAACCTCAAGGCTCCTCGACGCGGCTGGGCCATGAGCCATGACGCGAGGCATGGGATGAATTTACAGGTGGCTGACTGGTCGATGTCCAGACCCCTGCGTCGCCTATCTCAATTCACGCCGAGCCACCAGGGCTCTTCACTTTTTAGGCAGTTGACGACATGCCGGCTGCCACCGTCGGAAGAGAGAGGAGATGGGATTGATCGCCCCGACTATCTCGTCTCATCGTCAGGACGCCGGCCGGCGCGGGCGACCCGGTCGCACCCGTGGCCGGCTGTGGGCCGGCCACGGGTGTCAGCCGATCGGATCAGCTGAGGTTCCACTGCTGGTTGCCGCCGCCGTTGCAGGTCCACAGTTCGGCGAGTGCGCCGTTGGCGGTGGAGGCTCCCGTGACGTCGAGGCACAGGCCGGACTGGGTGCTGGTGACGGTGCCGTTGGAGTTGACGCTCCACTGCTGGTTGGCACCGCCGTTGCAGGACCAGGTCTCGACCTTGGTGCCGGCGGTGGTCTGGTTGTTGTAGGCGTCCAGGCACAGCTGCGAGCCGCCGGAGAAGACCGTCAGCTGGCCCGAGGAGGTACGCGTCCAGCTCTGGTTGGCCTGGCCGTTGCAGTCCCAGATCTGCAGCTGCGTACCGGCCGTGGTCGAGGAGTTCGGCACATCCAGGCACTTGCCCGCGCCCACCGCGTGCAGCGCGCCCGTCGTACCCGTACCACCGCTACCGCCGGAACCGTAAGCAACGGAGTTGATGTTGGTCTGGACGGCGTTCTCGGTGGCGTCCGACGGGTAGCCGGAGGTCATGACGCCCTCGTAGAAGGTGCCCTGGGCGCCCTTGCTGTTGTCGCCGCCGGTGCCGAGGATGATGGCGCCCTGCTTCTTCATCGGGTTGTAGCCCGAGACGTTGGGACGTACCCCGTCGTAGAAGGTGGACAGGCCGCCGGACTGGGCGTTGCCGCCGCGGATGGCCCAGTGGTTCGGTGCGCCCTTGACGATGGCGGTGGTGTAGCGGTAGTTGACCGTCGGGTCGTTGGAGTTGAGGTGCTGGTTGACGCCGGAGAACAGGCCGTTCTCCAGGTCGGCCATGATCCAGGGGCCGTTGCCCGAACCGTAGCCCCAGACCTTGATGTTGCCGAAGTAGATGGCCTCCATGGTGCCGTTGCCGTCGTCGCGGCTGTCGGTCTCGGCGTTGCCGTAGTCGAAGCAGCAGCCGCCGTTGTAGTGGGTGCCGTCGAAGATGGCGTACATGCCTTCGGGGTTGTCGCCGGTGGCGATGCCGCTGGTGTGGTTGTTGCGGTAGCCGGTGCCGGGGGCGACGAACACGCCGTAGGCCTTGTGGCCGCCGACCGTGGTGGGGGCTGCGGTGGCGTTGGCGAGGTTGTCCGGGCCGCCGGCCGCACTGCCGGCCGGCGCCTGGGTCAGGTTGTTGCTCCGACCGGACTGGTCGTAGATCACGGTGATCACGCACGAGGTCCCGGAGCAGAAGGAGTCCTGCGAGGCCGCGTCCGCGTAACCGCCGGCACTCAGCAGCCCGATGTCCTTCGTCGCATTGTCCGAGGCGCGCCGCACCTGGTAGAGAGGCCCGCTGTACGACGAGTACAACGCCCGCGTCGTACTGTGCGCCGCCACACAGGGCGTACCACCGGACTGGTAGATGTCACATGGGAGGGAACCGGCCGCCTGCGAGGTATGTGTGCCGCCGACCATGACGCCGGCCGCGAGAGCGACGGACGCACCCGCCGTCAGCGTCCATCGCCTTATCCGGCGGAAACGTTGAGCAACTGCTGATGACGACATCAGCATTCTCCTTGTCTCGTGGAAGTACGCCGTCGGGAACGGCGATACGAGCCCTCGAACGGCAGGACCGCAGAGCGCGAGACCCGACAGCGAGGGAAAAGGGCACGCGGAAGCCTGGAACCCGAGCCGGTGGTACGTGGTGTGTTCGGGCCGGTCGCAGGTGGTGCCTTCCGCGCGCGGGATGGTACGTGGCTCGCGGCGCCGCCCGTCGTACGTGCTGGGGAGAGCAGGAACGGGCGGCACCGCTGTGAGCGTTGCCCCATGCCAACGCTCACGTCTGCGTCAGGAGCAGGTGAGCGAAGGTGTCGAAGGCGTGCCGTTGGCGAGGAACCCGAAAGTGGTGGAGGCCGAGGGCTGGAGCGAGCCGTTGTAGGACACGTTGGTCACCGACGCCGCCGACCCGCTGGTGGACAGCGTCCCGCTCCAGACCTGGGTGATGCTCTGCCCGCTGGACAGGGTCCAGCGGACCGTCCAGCCGCTGATCGCCGCGCTGCCGGCGGTGACCTTGACCTCCCCTTGGTAGCCGCCCGACCAGGAGTTCGTGGTGGAGTACGTCGCCGTGCACGCGCCTCCTCCGGTGCCTCCGGTGGTGGTTCCGCCGTTCGTGGTTCCGCTGGTCGTGCCGCCATCGGTCGTCCCTGAGGACGTCCCGCCGTTCGTGGTTCCGCTGGTCGTGCCGCCGTTGGTCGTCCCTGAGGACGCCCCGCCTGTCGCGGTGCCCGTGGCGGAGTTGAGTGTGTTGAGGACGGAGGTGTAGGCGGGTTTGGCGTTGCCGTTGCTGTCGAAGAGCAGGGGGTTGTCGCCGGAGCGCCAGGAGT
>NZ_JAJSYW010000342.1:0-3105 GCF_036815005.1 Streptomyces sp. IBSBF 2435
GGGCCGGGCCGGGGACGTGTCCAGGGAGGGTCTCCTGGGACGCGTCCGGCGGTACGGGCCGGGGCGCGGTGGGGCCCGTCACCGGGTCGTCCGTGCCGACCAACACCGTCGCTCTCTTTCATCCGTCTCGCGTCTTCCATGATTACGACGTCAGTTTGGTGCTGCGCCCGCTGTCTCTGTTGCCCTTGCTGCCTGTGGGGCAAGTGCGGGCCCGCATTGTTCGTGACGCCGACACCGCCGGGTGCTGCGTAGTCCGTACGTCCGTGGCGACGGGCGCCGCGCGCGGCACCCGTGCGGTTCGCGACGGGTGCCGCGCGGGCGGCCGGGGCGTTCGGCGTACTTGCTGTGCAGGGTGGTGGCCGCCGGGTACGGGCGTCAGCCTCTCAGCGTGCAATAGCTGGAGCTTCCGTGCCGGTCGTCGCAGGTGAAGGAGTTGTGCCCGGCGCCGACCTTCTGCGTGTCGATCGCCACCGCCCAGCTCGAGGTGGTGCCCCCGCAGCCGACGTTGAGCGAGTAGAACTCCGCCTTCGGCAGCTTGAACCAGTAGTCGGACGTCGACCCGAACGACCCCGAGCCGGTGTTCACGCCCTTCCACGAGGCGAAGCCCGAGTCGGAGTTGTCCGCCGCGTGCACCCAGACGCCCTCGATGGACTTTCCGGACAGGCAGCTCAGCTGTCCGCTGACCTCGACGGGGCCGGACGACGTCGGCGTACCGCTGGAATGCGTCGGCCCGGCCGGCGCTTTCCCGGCGCCGCCGCTCTTCGTGCCCGTGTCAGTCGGCGTACCGCTGGAATGCGTCGGCCCGGCCGGCGCTTTCCCGGCGCCGCCGCTCTTCGTGCCCGTGTCATCCGAACCGCTGCCGCCTGAACTGCCCGAGCCACCGGAGCTGGCCGACCCGCCGGAACCGTTTGCGACCACGGTGCGGCCGGAGCCGTCGGGAGAACCATGAGGGGATCCCGCCGGCTTCTTCTTCGTAGAGGGGGACGGGCTGGGCCTGTCCCCGGTCTTGCCCGGCGATCCGGTGACCAGGGCGGGCGAGGTCTGCCGGACGATCATGGTCGCCGGGGCGCCGGACCGGCGGTCGGACGCCGCGGCTTTCTTGCTGTTGCCGCCATCCGCGGTGGCCACGATCGCGATCGCGCCGGCGACCACCAGCACCACTGCTGCCGCGACCGCCGCCATCGAGCGCCTCCGGCCGCAGGGCCGCCGCTCCTCGTGCGGCGATTCGACGGCTGCGGCGAGTGGCTCAATGGCGGTCGCTCCGAAAGCGGTGGCCGGCTGTTCGACGGTTCGAGGTCCGGTCGCCGCGGCTTCCTCGGCGGACGTCTCGATCGAGACGGCGCCCTGCTGCGGTTGGTGCGGGTCCTCTTCCACAGGTCCGCCGAGTGGGTGTTGTGCCGCCGGCTCCTGCGCGGCTTCGTCGGTCGGGGGAGGGAGCAACTCGCTGAGCGGGGTGATGTCGTGGGACCGCTTCCGCGACGCCGGCAGCGGCCGGCTCTCGGATTCGGCGGCCTCGGCGGTGCCGCTCGCGGCTCCGGTGGCGGGCTTGGTGCCCGTGGCGCTGCCCGAGGTGCTGTCCGGACGGGCCGGCTGCGGTTGCGACTCGCTAGACGGCGTGCTGCCCGGCCGCTCCGGGGCGGCCGGGGGCGCGGACTGCGCGCCGCGCCGGGCTAACCACGCCGGTGGCGGTGGCGGCGGTCGCCGGCGGCCGGAGGCTGCCGAGTTGGGCGGGCGGGCGGACTCGTCCTCTCCTTTGGTGGACGGATCGGCTGCCCCGGAGGGCGGGCCGGCGCCGCCCGTCTCGTCGGGAGCGGCGGGGGTCTTCGGGTCGCCCGGGTCGCCACCGGCGGCGACCCGGCTCGGGTCCGGCACACGGTTCGTCATGCCGTGGTCGTCCGGCTCTGCGTCACTCATCTAAGTCTTTCGGGGTTGTTTGCCTGCTGTCGGTCACCGGGCGCCCTTCGTCGGTCGGGCCTCGGGCCCGCCACCGTTCCGTTTACACCGTCCTGGCGATCGAGCGGTGCGTTCGCCGTACCCCCGTGCCGGCGGTCTGCGGCGACAGCTCCAAGTATCGATGTTCCGTACGGTCAGGGGAAGTTGGCCTCGTCTTCCTGCGTGGTAGGGCTCCTGCCGAACACAGCTCCGGCGCCGCGTCGGGGCAGCGGGCCGGAGCAAGGACGTGGCGGGAGAGCTGAGCCGCGGCGGACCCACGGTGCGGAGGGAATCTCCAGCAGCACCAGCCGCGGGGTCTGCTGCCGGGCCATGCCCATCGTGCGCAGCCGGGCCAGCAAGGTGGCCCGCCCGGGTGTCGCTGGGACGCTGGGCCCGGACTGCCTGTCGGAAATCCGGTGGACGCGCACGACGACATCATCCACTTCCTGAAGGCCGTCCGGCTACCGTCCGGCCGGACCGTCCTGGTGTCCGCCAGCCGCCACGGCGTGATGCGCCGCTGGGACACGGGGACGTGGGAGCAGATCGGTTCGCGGGTCGAACTCGGCGAGGAGAACATCTCGTCCCTCGACACGGCGGTTCTCCATGGGCGCGCGAGAGTGTTCACCGCCGACGGGGACCGTCGGGTTCAGGAGTGGGACGCTGCCACCGGCGAGCTCGCAGCAGATCTGGGACAGGTCGACAAGGTGGCCGCACTGTTGCGACCCGACTGGACGCGGAAGGAAGGTGGCCTGTGAAGGGCTGGGCCGGTCCGTCCGGGGACCACGTGGGGACCACGCGTCATGCGCGTCGGTGAGCAACCACCGCATACTGCACGCTGTGCGCGGTCGGTTCGCCCCGAATATCGAGGAAATGAGGCCCCGATTCGCGCTGGGGGTCAAGGGGTCGCAGGTTCAAATCCTGCCGTCCCGACGGTGCACGAAGGGCCCGCTGGACTGGCATAAAGCCAGGTCAGTGGGCCCTTCAGCGTTGCTGGCGACGGTTTTCATGTGATGGTGCGTCAGGACTCTGGGGACCACTTGGGGACCACGGACGCGGAAAACCGGCAGGTCAGGCTGTTTTCACAGCGAATCGAGATGGCCCCGGCCGAGTAGGAGGTTGTCGGTTTCCTACAGGCCGCGGAGTCTTGGCGTCTGCCCCGGCGGGGGTGGGGGC
>NZ_JAJSYW010000343.1:0-3036 GCF_036815005.1 Streptomyces sp. IBSBF 2435
GCGGGGGGCGGGTGGGGCGGCGGGCACCTGTCTACTCCGCGTCTCGCCTGCGCCGCACCCGCAGGACGGTCAGTACGGCGATCACGGCCACGACCGCGGCGGTGATCGCGGCCGGCAGCACGGAGCCGGTGGAGTGGCCCGCGGCGGCCGTCGGCTCGGCGTCCTGGGTGCGGGGCGCGGACCCCTGCGTGCTGCCGGCCGTGGTGGCGGCCCCGGTCGGGACCGGGGTGCCGGTCGGCGTCGCGGGAGGGGCTGTGGGCGGCGTGGTGGGCGCGGCGGAGGTGCGTGCCGGGGTCGGCTTCGCGGTGGCGGGGTTGCCGGCCGGGGTGTTCTTCACGGGCGGCCTGGCGGCTCCGGAGGACGTGCCGGGCGCGGTGTTGTGCGCCCTCACGGTGTCGGGGGAGAACGTCGGGCGGCCCTGGGTGCCGGCGGTGTTGGTGGCGCCGAAGATCCACAGGTCGACGCTGCCCGGCTCGGGGTGGTAGCTCGTCGCGCCGAGCTTGCTGTACGACCAGCTCTTCTGTCCCGGGTCGGCGTGCCAGTACGACCAGTAGGCGGTGGCCGGCGGCGTCAGCACGCAGGGTTCGCCCTTGACGGTGGGGTATTGGGTGCCGCCCTGGTAACCGGCGTACCCGATGCGGCAGATGAAGGCGGGCCCGTCGTGCTGGGTGCCGGTGGTCTGCCAACCGCCCTGGTTGAGCAGGGCGTAGCCGGTGGTGGGGGTGGTGCCGCAGGAGCGCAGCAGCGGGCCGCCCCAGTGGCTGAAGTCCACCGCGAGCACGACCCCCCTGGTGGTCGTGCACGCGCTCATCGGCTGCGCCGCCGCCGCGGCCGGGGCCGCGCCGAGGGTGAGGCCGCCGCACACCGCGGCGAAGACCAGTGCCAGCGCGGCGGCGGCGCGGGCGGCGCGCCGCCCTGCCGGCGGGAAGGGGCGGTGTGTCACTGGTGCCTCCCGTTGTGCTGCCCGGTGCGGCGGCGGGCCGCGGTGAAGGCGCCGCCGACGGCCAGCAGCAGCGCGGCCAGGCCCGCCGCCGCCAGCGCGCCGGTGCCGGTGGCGGCCAGCGCGCCGCCGCCGGAGGACCCGCCGGACGTAACGCCGTTGGAGCCGTCGCCGTCACCGTCGTCCTTCGAGGGGGTGACGGGCGCCAGCGCGTGGGTGAGGGTCGTCAGGGACGTACCGGCCAGCGCGGGGACGGCCTGGGTGCTGGAGCGCAGGTCGGAGGCGCCGGCCGCGTCGGTGATACGGAAGCCGCCGTCGCTGTTCTGGACCGAGCGCAGGAACTTCTGCCCGCCGCGGGCGGGTTCGGGCCGGAGCTTGTCCGTGGCCAGCAGCGCCTGGACGGCAAGCGCCGTGGAATTGCTGCTGGTTCCCGCCGCGCCCTGGTAAGCGCCGCCTCTCTGCTGGGCCTTGACCAGGTACGCGCGCGCCGCGGCGACCGCGTCGGCCTGGCCGGGGACCAGGACCAGCGCCTGCACGGCGTAGCCGGTGGTGTCCACGTCGGACGCGCAGGCGGCGCCCGCGGTGATCAGGGTGGACGAGAAGCCGCCGTCGGCGCACTGGAGACCGGCCAGCCGGCCGACCGCCGCCGCGGGCGGGGTCTCCCCGGCGCGGGCCAGCGCCAGCACGCCGAGGGCCTGGGAGACCGTCGAGTACGCCTGGCTGAAGTCGCCGGGCTCGGTGCAGGTGCCGTCCTCGGCCGCCGCGGCGCACACGTGGCCGGTGAGCGTGCCGAGCAGGTCGAAGCCGCCGAAGCGGCGCGGGTCCTGCCCCATCACCTCGGCGAGGACGGCGAGTTTGGCGGTGGCGCCGCTGTAGGGGCCGGGGTAGGCGGAGGTGCCCGCCGGGTCGGCGTAGTCGGCGGCGTGGCCGGCGAGGTAGGCCGTGACCTTCGTCAGCGCGGTGTCCTGCCGGCCGGTGGCGGCCAGCGCGAGGGCGACGTCGGCGGTCAGGCCGTAGTCGGGGCCGTAGTCGTTGGACAGGTGGTCGCCGCCCGCGAGCTGCTTGACCAGGTACGCCGCTCCGGCCGTGGCGGCCTTCTGGTCGGCGAGGTCGCGCAGCAGGGTGCCGAAGGAGGTGCCGGCGGCGCCGCTGACCGCCTGGGCGGAGGCGCGGACGTCGGAGTGCTTGTCGTCGGAGTCGGAGGCGACGCGGAAGCCGCCGTCGGGGTTCTGCTCGCCGGCCAGGAAGGCGCGGGCCTTGGCGATCTGCGGCGCGTAGGTCTTCGCGGCCAGGCCGAGGCCCTGGAGGGCGAGGGCCGCGGAGTTCACCGAGTCGCCGGCCGCGCCGTGGAAGCCGCCGTCGGCCAGCTGCCTGCCGGCCAGCCAGGCGGCGCCCCTGGCCACGGCGTGCGCGGCGGCGTCACCGGGGACCAGGTCGAGGGCCATCATGGCCACCGCGGTGCTGTCGACGTCGCCGTCGCCGGTCGCGGGGATCAGGCTCGGCCACGATCCGTCGCCTTTCTGCAGGCTCTCCAGGTACGCGATCGGCCCGGCGGCCCTGGCCGCCTCGCCCGCCCGGATCTGGACGATGACGCCGAGGGACTGGGAGAAGACCGAGGCGGCGTAGGCGTAGTTGCCCTTGGCGGCGCAGCCGGCGGAGGTGTCGGCCGCGGCGCACACGGTGCCGTCCAGGGCCGCGATCAGGTCGTGGCCGCCGTAGGCGCGCGGGTCGGCGCCGGTGACCTGGGCGGCGAGGGCCTCCTTGGCGAGCGAGCCGCCCTGCGCGTAGGAGGTGCCGATCAGCGTCCAGTCGTCGATGCCGCGCCCGGTGCCGTCCTTGCCGTGCTGGAGGAAGTCGGTCACCCCGGCCAGGGTGTCGTCGGCGCCGCCGGTCGCGGACAGGGCGAGGACGCCGTCGATGGTCAGGCCGAAGTCGGCGAAGCCGGTGTGCTGGCCGGAGCTGGACTCGTAGTAGTGGCCGTCGATGAGGTCGCCGCGGTTGATGAGGTAGGCGACGCCCTTGGCCAGGTCGGGAGCTGTCGCGGCCGGGGCCGCGGGCCCCGCCCGCCGCGGGGGGGGGGGGGGGCGGGCTCTTAT
>NZ_JAJSYW010000344.1:0-2993 GCF_036815005.1 Streptomyces sp. IBSBF 2435
GTCACACCGTACGCGCCCAGCTCCGCGAGCTTGGCGACGCTGTCGACCGGGTCGAGGGGGGGGGGGGGGGGGGGGGGGGCCGGGGGGGGGGCCCCCCCCCCCCCCCCCCCCCCCCCCCCCCCCCCCCGGGCCGTGAGGTTCCGACCGGGTGACGGCATGGCGCGTCCGGGGGAGGGCGTACGGAGGGAGGTACGCCGCCCGGCGCGTCACTGGTCGCGGACAGCCCGAGGAAGCCGGGCGCGCGGTGCGTGGCGTCGGACGGGGATCAGAGGGTCCTGCGGGGATCGTGCGAGCCGGAGAGACCGGGTGGTCGGCGAGCCGGGCGGATTGAGCCGGTGCCGGTGGTGGAGCCGCTGTCAGCCGTGCGCGGGGGCGAGTACCCGTGCCAGTGCCGGTTGCAGATCGCGTACGGCCCGGCTGCTCCGGAACCGGGAGAGCTCCCGCGCGAGACGCCGTACGTCGCTGTTCACCGTCGCCGAAGGAACAGCCGGCATCACCCCCAGGAGTTCCCCGGCGATCGTGCACGCGTGCTCGACCTCTCCGGAGGCGGCGTGGGCCAAGGACCGGCGGAAGCCATACCGGGCGCGGGTGCGCAGCGCGTGGGTCGGGAGGCGGCGGTATTCACGGTCGAGGACATCGGCGGCGGCCTTGGGGCGACCGAGGTCGTGCAGGCACCAGCCGGTCGTCATCTCCGCCGGATCGCTCAGGTGGGTGGTGCCGATCACGGGCCCGGCGCCGCTGCGGGCGTCATCGCTGTCCAGCAGCTCCCGCGCCCTGTCGAGGCTGCGGAGGCAGTCGCGTTCGTCGCCGACGAGCGCGTGCCCCTGCGCCTCCCGCTGGGCCGCGAGTCCCCGGATGCGCGGTGGGAGTTCGTGGCTCTGGGCCCGGCGGGCCAGAGTGATGGTGCTCGCGGCATCCCCGTCGTAGAGCGTGACCAGGGCGCGTCGCACGAGCGCGTAGGAACCGAGGTACGGATCGCCCCCGGCGCGCGCCAGTTCGGCCGCCTCACCGGTCCAGCCGAGTGCCGCGCCGCTGTCCCCGGCCTCCTGGGCCATCCAGCCGGTGAACTCCGCGAACCGCGACGCGAGCAGGAGCGCGGGAGTCCGGGTGGCGGACGGGGCCTCGGCGGCCAGCCCGGCGACCATACGTGTCTGCGTTTCCAGCAGGGGAAGCAGGACCTTCGGTGCGGTGGACTGGCCGAGCTTTCGCAGCTGGTCGAACTGCGCGCGGAAGCAGGGAAGGAGGGGGTCGGCGACCGGGGACGCCTGACCGTCGAGTTTCAGGCCGAAGTCGATCAGCGATCCCGTACCCGCAGCGAGGACCGCCCGGCGCCCGACGAGCCACAGGCTCGGGGCGGCAGGGGTCTCGGTGGAGTCCGAGCCGGTCCCGGGGCGGGCGGCCAGGCGCTGCAGCCCGCCGTTCGCACCGAGGAAGGCGTCGCATCGGCGGGCCAGTTCGGGGGACGCGGAGCGCTCCCCCCGCTCGACCTTGCTGAGGTGCCCCTTGTCGTAGTTGAGTGCCACGGAGAACTCGGTCAGAGTCAGCCCCGCTTCCTGCCGTAGACGGCGGAGTTCCGGGCCGAAACGTGAAATTGTGCTCATCATCAACCTCCCCCTCGAACAGCGACCGTGAGAGCCGTGCGCCCTCACGGGGAACTTCCGGTCGGCGTTCACCGGCCGGCCCGACGACCGACAGCGAACACTCGTCGTGACGGGTCTGTCGCGCTTCGCATCCGAGAGCGAGTTTGGCACGAGGTGCGCCTCAAGAATCGGGGTTCGGCGGTGTTGCCCGTTGCCTCTTCTGCTCTCCGTTGTTCTCCGCCTGCTGCGGCCGGGGCCGTCGAGGCGGCCCGATCGCTCCGGCGCCCCGTTCCTGTTCATGGATGCCGATGGCGCCTTTGAGGGGATACTGCAGCGGGCCTGGGACCGGGCACTGGAGACCAAGCCGGTGCTGCTGGTCCTCATCGGCTCCGACCTGTCGGTGACGGAGGCCATGAACAACTACGGACGCCCCTTCCACCAGCGCGGCCGGGAGATGGCGCTGGGACCGTAAAACCCCGCCGATGCTCGGGTTGGAGCCGGCGGAAGCCTTCTGCGCCGCGCTGGTCACCGGCGGGCTGCCACTGATCTGCGCGGAGTGGCCGCGAGGTGCGGGGCTGTGGGACTTCCTCGACGAGGCGCCGAGCGACCCCGTCCCGGCCCTGCTGGTGTCGGCCGAGCGTTCGCTGGCTGCCGAATTCCCCCCGCAGGCTCAGGCGCGTACGGTGCTGGCGGCCATCGGCAGTGGCGCGCGGACCCCTTCACCACCATCGCCCCTGCGGCCGGCGGGATCGGGGCCGCATCGCCGCAACGGGCGTTGGAGCTGCTTGCGGACAAGCGGAGGTCGCTGCTGAGCTGCCCGTGCCGCGGCGTCCGTCGAGGGACCGCCGCTACCGGGTGACTGATCCCTACCCGCGGTTCTGGCTCCGTCTGCTGGGTCCGTCCACGGAGGAGATCGAACGAGGGCGGGGCGATCTCACGCTGGCGCGTATCCGGGAGAACCGGACCAGCTGGCATGGCCGTGCCGTCGAGCCACTCGTCAGGGAGGCCCTGGCGCGGATGCTGCCCGACGACCGGCTGTCCCCGGCCCCCGCGGTGGGCGGCTACTGGGCCCGAACGACGTCGAGATCGACATCGTCGGCGCGGACCGTGCACCCATCGCCGAGGATCTGCTCTTCGTGGGGTCCATCAAGTGGCTGGAGCAGCCGCCCTCCGAGCGGCGGAGGCCGGAGGGCCTCGGGCGGGCGTGGCGGCCCCGATAGCCGGCGGGGTGGCCGGAAATGGGGGTGGGTGAAGTTGAAGAATGGATTAACTGTATTCGATGCAAAGCCTTCCCGGATGCGGGTTTTCGGTCAACAGAAAAAGGTAATTCTGATTCTTTCCGGCCAGCCGCGTCGCGCGAGGCGGGTTCGGCGGGAGTGGTGAGCGGGCTGGGGGGCGAGGGGGATTCCAGGT
>NZ_JAJSYW010000345.1:0-2992 GCF_036815005.1 Streptomyces sp. IBSBF 2435
GCCCCGGGGGGCGAAAACCGGTGTCGGCCCGCCCCCCCCCGCGGCCCATAGGGTGCCGCGGTGACCAACGCCTCCTTCACCGTCCGTGCGGCCGTGCCCGCGGACGCCGCCGCCGTGGCCCATGTCCACATCGCCTCGCGGGAGGTGACGATGCCCTACCTGCCGCCGCGCAGGCGCAGCGACGCGGAGGTCGAGGCGTGGGTGCGGGACGTGGTCATGGCCACGTCCGCGGTCTGGGTGGCGGTCGGCGCCGACGGCCGGGTGGTCGGCTACGCGGCCGTCGAGGGGGACGAGCTGAACGCCCTGTATCTGCTCGCCGACATCCTGCGGCAGGGCATCGGGAGCGCGCTGCTCGGCACGGCGAAGGCTTACCGCCCCGACGGGCTGACGCTCGCCGTCTTCCAGCGCAATACGCGAGCCAGGGCTTTCTACGCCCGCCACGGCTTCACAGTGGTCGACAGCAACGACGGATCACGCAACATGGAGAACGAACCGGACCTGACGATGCGCTGGCAGCCGGTGACCAACAGCACACGTACTGACGGGTAATATCCGCGCCCCGGCGGTCATAGGGTGAGCGGCGAACCCTCGACCCGACCCACCGGGAGATCGCATGCGCTCGGCGAAGGACTTCTTCCGCCCGCTGGCTGTGGGGGCACCCGAGCCCCTGCGCGAGGTGCCCTTCCGGCCCTCGCGGATGATCCACTTCTTCGACCCCGGCAACGAGAAGATGGCCGCCAAGGTCCCCGCCCTGGCCCCCGCGGTGGACGTACTGCTCGGCAACCTGGAGGACGCCGTCCCCTCCGACCGCAAGGAGGCCGCCCGCACGGGCCTGGTCGCCGTCGCCAAGGGAACCGACTTCGGCGGCACCCAGCTGTGGACCCGGATCAACAGCCTGGACTCGCCCTGGGCGCTGGACGACCTGCTCACCCTGGTCACCGAGATCGGCGACCGGCTCGACGTCGTGATGGTCCCCAAGGTGGAGGGCGCGCACGACATCCACTACGTCGACCGGCTGCTGGCCCAGCTGGAGGCACGGGCGGGCCTGCGCCGGCCGATCCTGGTGCACGCGATCCTGGAGACCGCCGCGGGCGTCGCCAATGTCGAGGAGATCGCCGGCGCCAGCCCCCGCATGCAGGGCATCTCGCTCGGCCCCGCCGACCTGGCCGCCAGCCGGCGGATGAAGACCACCAGGGTCGGCGGCGGCCACCCCGGCTACCTGGTCCGCGAGGACCCGCCCTCGGCCTCCGGCGGGGGGAGCCCCGCCGACGCGCCCCGGGCGACGTACCAGCAGGACCTGTGGCACTACACGCTCGCCCGGATGGTCGACGCCTGCGCGGCGCACGGCATCCTGCCGTACTACGGCCCCTTCGGCGACATCCAGGACGTCACCGCGTGCGAGGACCAGTTCCGCAACGCCTTCCTGCTCGGCTGCGTCGGCGCCTGGTCGCTGCACCCGGCGCAGATCGCCATCGCCAAGCGGGTCTTCTCGCCCGCGCCCGAGGACGTGGCCTGGGCGCGGCGGGTGATCGGCGCGATGGGCGACGGCACCGGCGCGGTGATGATCGACGGCAAGATGCAGGACGACGCCACCTACAAGCAGTGCCAGGTGGTCGCCGGGCTCGCCGACACCCTCGCCGCCCGCGACCCCGAACTGGCCGAGGCCTACGCCGCGGCCTGGAAGGCAGGCCGGCGATGAGCGATACCCCCCGCCCCCGCCGCTCGGTCCTCTACATGCCCGGCGCCAACGAACGCGCCCTGGAGAAGGCCCGCACCCTTCCCACCGACGCGCTGATCCTCGACCTGGAGGACTCGGTCGCGCCCGATGCCAAGAAGGCGGCCAGGGACCGGGTGGCCGAGGCCGCCGCGAGCGGCGGCTACGGCCACCGCGAGGTGACGATCCGGGTCAATGCGCCCGGCACCCCCTGGCACGCCGACGACCTGCGGGCCGCGGCCGCGGCCGGACCCGACGCGGTCGTGGTGCCCAAGGTGGACGCGCCGGAGACGGTCACCGCCGTGGTGGCCGCGCTGGAGGCGGCCGGCGCGCCCGACCGTACCGCCGTCTGGGCGATGATCGAGACACCCGCCGCGATGTTCGACGCCCGGCGGATCGCCGCGGCCAGCGAGCGGCTGACCGTGCTGGTCATGGGCACCAACGATCTGGCCAAGGAACTGCGCGCCGAGCACGTGCCGGGCCGCGCCCCGCTGCTCACCGCGCTGTCCATGGCGCTGCTCGCGGCCCGCGCCACCGGCCGGGTCATCTTGGACGGTGTCTACAACGACGTCCAGGATCTGACCGGATTCGAAGCCGAAACCCTCCAAGCGCGGCAGCTCGGCTTCGACGGCAAAACGCTCATCCATCCCCGCCAGCTGGAGCCCTGCAACCGGGTCTTCGCCCCCGCCGCCGCGGACGTCGAGCGCTCCCGGAAGATCATCGAAGCCTTCGATCAGGCCACGTCACAGGGCCGTGGAGTGGTCACCGTGGACGGCAGGATGATCGAGAACCTCCATGTGGAGGAGGCCAGACGGGTGCTCGCGCTGGCCGCCGCCGTCGAGGGCCGCTGACGGTCACGTGTGCGTGTCGCCCGGTGGCGGCGGAGGAACGGCGGGGCGCCGCGACCGTACCGCGGAGCCCCGCTGTTGTGCGCTTCTGTGGGGATCCGCCATGAAGCGGGGACGGACACTGTACGAAGTCGATGGCCTGTTTTCCGGCCCGCGGCTCGTACTGTCGTTGCATGACCACATCGCAAGAGGTGCCCGCCGAGGTGAACGACGCCCGCGGGCGGGTGGCCGAACTGCACGCCATCCGCGCGGAGGTCGTCCGCGGACCGAGCGAGAAGGCCACCGCGGCCCAGCGTGCCAAGGGCAAGCTCACCGCCCGCGAGCGGATCGACCTGCTGCTGGACGAGGGCACCTTCCGCGAGGTGGAGCCCTTGCGGCGGCACCGGGCGACCGGGTTCGGGCTGGAGGCCAAACGGCCCTACACCGACGG
>NZ_JAJSYW010000346.1:0-2986 GCF_036815005.1 Streptomyces sp. IBSBF 2435
CCCCACCTCCCGGCCCTCGACACCCTGGACCGCTTCCCCTTCTACGACGCCGCCCGCGCCCCGGACACCGCCCTGGTCATCGCCACCGGCGACCGCCGCACGTACGCGAACCTGCTGCTGACACTGGGCGTCCGCGCCGACGGCTGAGGCCGCGTTTCCCCGGGCCGCCACCCGGGCCGCGGACACCGTGCCCCACCGGAGATACGGAGACGCGCCCCCGTCCCCGGACGCCGGCCCGGCTGCCCAGAACACGTACCCGGCCGGATCAGCCCGGAGCGCGGCTGAGCGTGGCCTCCGGTGCGGAGGGGAGGCGGATGCGGAAGGTGGCGCCGCGGCCCGGGGAGGTGTCGAGTTCGACGTGGCCGCCGTGGGCGGTGATCAGGGCGGCGGCGATGGACAGGCCGAGGCCCGCGCCGCCGCCGGCGGTGCGGGTGCGGGAGGCGTCGGTGCGGTAGAAGCGCTCGAAGACGCGGGCGGCCTGCGCCGGGGTCAGGCCGGGGCCGGTGTCGGCGACCTCCAGGATGCCGTGGCCATCGCGGGTGCCGACGCCGATGCGCACCGGGGTGCCGGGCGGGGTGTGGGCGACGGCGTTGCCGACCAGGTTGGTGACGACCTGGCGCAGCCGGGCCTCGTCGCCGAGTACGGGGGCCGGGGCGGGCGGCCCGGACCCGGGTCCGGTCAGGGTGACCGAGCGGGTCGGGTCGAGCGCGGTCGTGTCGTGCAGCGCGTCCACCGCGAGGGTGCGCAGGTCCATCGGGGCCAGCTGCACCGGGCGCAGCTCCTCGGTGCGGACCAGGGTGAGCAGGTCCTCCACCAGGCCGCCGAGGCGTACGGCCTCGTTCTCGATCCGGGCCATGGTCCGCTTGACGTCGGCCTCGTCGGGCAGCGCGCCCATCCGGTACAGCTCGGCGAAGCCGCGGATGCCGGCCAGCGGGGTGCGCAGCTCGTGGCTGGCGTCGGCGACGAAGCGCCGCATCTGGTCCTCGGACTCGGCGCGTACGGCGAAGGCCGACTCGATCTGGGCCAGCATGCCGTTGAGCGCGAAGGAGAGCCGGCCGGCCTCGGTCCGCGGTGAGGCGGCCGGCATCCGGTGCGACAGCGGCCGGCCCGCGGCTATCTCCGCGGCGGTCGCCTCGATCTGCCGCAGCGGACGCAGCCCGGCCCGTACCGCGAACCGGCCCGCCACCCCGAGCAGCGCCACGACCACCCCGCCGATCAGCAGGAAGGCGGTGCTGAGCCGGTCGGTGGTCGAGGACACCTCGTCCAGCGAGGCCGCGACGACCACCCCCGCGGGCAGCGAGCGGTTCACCGACGTCCCGGTCACCGGCACGATCAGCACCCGCCAGCGTCCGCCGCCGTGGTCGCTGGCCACGTCGAAGGGGGCGCCCAGGTGGGCGGTCAGCGCCGCCGCGTCCATGGTGGGCCACAGCGGGCGCGGGTCGCCGGCCGCGACCGGCAGCCGGAACTGGTCCGAGACGTGCCCGTCGGCCGCGGCGAAGGCCACCACGAACTGGCTCGGCAGCCACGGCCGCACGCTGCCCGGGCGCACGTTGCGGGGCGCCGGGATCCCCTCGGTGCCGAGCCGCTGGGCCAGCGGGCCGCCGTAGCGCTCCAGCTGCTGGTCGACCCGCTGGACCAGCTGGCTGCGCACGGAGCCCAGCACGACGGTGTCGCTGACCGCGAGGCCCAGCAGCACCAGCACCAGCGACATCAGCACCAGCCGCGAGCGCAGCGACAGCGCGGAAGGACGAAAAGCGGGACGGAAGGAGGCGGCGCCGGAGGCAGGACGGGAGGAAGGCAGGAAGGCGCGGGGGCGCATGTCAGCCGTGCGCCTGCACCGGGCGGCGCAGCACATAGCCGACCCCGCGCACCGTGTGGATGAGCTTCGCCGCCCCGTCCGCGCCGGAGTCGACCTTGCGCCGCACGTACGAGATGTACGACTCGACGATGCTCAGGTCGCCGCCGAAGTCGTACGCCCACACATGGTCGAGGATCTGCAGCTTGGAGACGACCCGGTCGGCGTTGGCCATCAGGTAGGCGAGCAGCTTGAACTCGGTGGGGGACAGCGAGACGGGCCGGCCGGCGCGCAGCACCTGGTGCCCGACGGTGTCCAGCTCCAGGTCGCCGGCCACCAGCCGCCCGTCGTCGCTGCCGCCGCCGGTGCGGCGCAGGATCGCCCGGATACGGGCGATCAGCTCCTCCAGGCTGAACGGCTTGGTCACATAGTCGTCGCCGCCCGCCGTCAGGCCGCTGATCTTGTCCTCGACGCCGTCCTTAGCGGTGAGGAAGAGCACCGGCAGCCGGTCGTCGCCGCCCGCGCCGGACCGAGGGCCGTACGGCCCCGTCTCCTCGCGCAGCCGCTTGACCACCGCGAAGCCGGTCATGTCGGGCAGCATCACGTCGAGGACGACGAGGTCGGGCCGCTCCCGGGCGACCGCGGCCAGCGCGTCGGCGCCGGTCGCGGCGGAGACGACCTTGAAGCCGACGAAGCGCAGCGACGCCGAGAGCAGCTCCCTGATGTTCGGTTCGTCGTCCACCACCAGCAGGCTGGCCTCGGGCGTGTCCATGCGGCGACCTCCTGGCCCGGTTGTGCGGTCGTACGGTGCCGCGACGCGCTGTCGGCGGCACCGTACGCCTCGGAGCTGTGAACGGAACGCTCAGTTGCCGCCGGTGCCGCCCCCGGCGCCGGCCCCGAAGCCGCCGAAGCCGGTCGGCAGGGTGGCGCCCTCGGTGACGGTGGTGGCGGCGATGTCGCCGGAGGCGCCCTTGCTGCCGCGCACGGTCACGGTCTGGCCGGGCTTGAGGTCGGAGACCTTGCCGTCCTTGGACTCGGTGACCTTGGTGGAGCCGCCGGTGGTGACCTTGACGATGCTGCCCTGGGCGTCGGTGACGTAGATCGTGCTGCCGTCGACCAGCTTGACGGTGCCGAACGTCAGCCCGCCGCCCGCGCCCGCACCCGTACCGCCCGCCGCCCCGGCCCCCGTAC
>NZ_JAJSYW010000347.1:0-2963 GCF_036815005.1 Streptomyces sp. IBSBF 2435
GCCCCCCGGCGCGCACCCGGACCGGCCCCCTCCGCCGGGCTGCCGTCCGACCCGCGGTGCACGGCGTCCAGCCGGCAGGCCGCTCCTGTCGGAGTCGCGTCGCAACCACGGTCGGCCGCTGAGCCTGTGGACCTGGTCGAAGGTGTTCCGCCGCGTCGCCCTGGCCGCGGACCTGCCGCGCTTCTCGACCCACACCACCCGCCACCTTTGCCTGACCGACCTGGCCAGAATGGGCTGGGAACTGCATGCCATCGCGACCTTCGCCGGACACCGTCACACCGATTCGACCATGACCTACATCCACCTGTCCGGACGGGACCTCGCGGAGAAGCTGAACCGCGGCATGCAGCAGATCCACTCCTGGCGCATGGACATGCCCACCCGCGCCGGGCATCCGGGCGGGGTGGACCGTTGACGGCGAATCCGGCGACTTCCGCGGACAGCGGTGACGCCGCGGACTGGATATGGCCGCTCGATCTCGCCTGCTACGACCGGCGAGCCCTGTTGACCCACACGAGGCGAAGGCGCTCGGCGCCCTGGGGATCGAGCAGGTCAGACGCTTGGGACTGACGCCGCAGGCAGCGCCAAGGCGCCTGGTCGAGCCGCTGGCCCACGCCCGGGACTGCCTCCGCTGGGCGCCGGGCGCCAGCCACCAGCGACGGTTCGCCCGCGAAGCGGCCGGCCTGGTCCTGGTCCGCTGTGGTGAACTCGGAGTCGTTTTTCGGTATGTGATACCCAGGCCGTAGGCGTGCGCCCCCCGCGTGCACCCCGGCTCCACGTGCGACCCTCTACGGCGATCACCGGATGTCCGCGACCTGATCCCCCCGCGTAGCGTCGGCTCCCCAACCAAAGGAGCCCTGATGCGATTACGGTCCGCACGCACCCTCGCCACCGCGGCAGCCTCCGCAGCCCTCGCCGTCGGCGGCATCGCGGCCGCCACAACACCGGCCGCCGCGGCCACAGGCCCCCTCCACTGCGCCAATGACAACAGCGGCAGCTACGCCCACACGATCACCGGCTGCGACAGCTACGCCGACACCGGTGGTCCCTACGTCTTCCACGTCGACACCTACTACATCTTCTATTTCGCCCCGGGCATGTGGTTCGGCATCCCGGTCCTGTACTACACCGACGCCACCGTTACCTGTCAGTCCCTCGTCAGCCTCGATCCGGGCAACGCCTGGTACCCCACCAACTGCACCGCCACCGGCACCCCGGCATCCTGAACCGCGCGCACAGCCGCCCCGCCACCGGTGTCGACACCGACACCAGCGGCGGCGGCGGGGCCCGGTTCGTCCGTACCCGGGTCGGCCGGCCCGCCCCGGCGATACCGTGGTGACACCCGCCGAACGAGCCCAGGAGCGCCCGATGAGCGAACAGCCGGCTCCCGCCGACACCACCGCCCGGCAGCAGCTCGAGCCCGCGGCTGCCGACGCCATCCGCGCCTTCGCGGCCAAGACCCGTGCCGGCGCCGACCGCCTCGCCGCTGTTCTGGAGGACATCGCCACCAACGGCCTGCCCTCGGTGGAGGACTGCACCCCGTGGGAGGACCTGCGCGAGGCCCACCTCGCCCGCCTGGCCGCCCAGCGCCCGGCTGTCGCCTGATGGCTCCACAGCACGGCCCCCGGCGCGCCCAGGTCGCATTCTCCGACTCCGCCGCCAAGCAGCTTTGAGAACCTCACCAGCGAAGCCGAGATCCACGCCCTGGACCGCGCCCTGGTCGTCATCTCCGTCGACGCCGAGATCCGCCGGGTCGTCTGCACCACCAACGCGATCGAGTCGGTCAACGCCCGCATACGCAAGGCCGTCCGCGCCCGCGGACACTTCCCCAACGAGGCCGCCGCGCTGAAGTGCGTCTACGTGGCCGTCATGAGCCTGGACCCCACAGGCGCCGGCCGCAAACGCTGGACCATGCGATGGAAGCCCGCACTCCAGGCCTTCGACATCGCCTTCGACGGCCGACTCTCCATCGGCCGCCGCTAACCCACACAAACCCAGTTACACCAGTCGCTGAACAGACCCGCCGCTGGAACACCAAGCAGGATCCACGAGCACGAGACCGGACGAAGCGCAGTCGGCCCCGACGGCCTTGGCCAGGAACCTCCCGCCGGTGGAGACGCTGCGCGACGTGCTGGACATCGCCGGCCGCGACCCGTGGACCTGGCCTCCGCTGGATGCCGGCGACATCGAGGGCGAGGACGTCCGCGCGGCCGCGGTCGGACAGCTGACCGCCGTGTACTGGATCAACCGTGCCCAGGGGCGCCTTTACGTGGTCTCCGTCGTCTGGCTCGGCTGACCGGCCACCCCGAGCAGCAGCACCCTGCAGCGCTGCGCCGCGAGGGCCGGCCGGAGCCAGGGCCAGGTGGTGAGGGTGTCGACCAGGACCCGCAGCTGCAGCACGACGTCCTCGCCGCCCGGGTCCTGGTCCACGATGTCGGCGGCCGGCGCCAGGACGACGATCAGCCGCCTGGCCCGCACGCCGGGGGCCGCCTCCCGCAGGGCGGCGCGCAGGAAGTACGTGTCTCAGCGGCCCCGGGCGAGGGGCAAGGTCGCGTTCGGCCGGGTCCGGTACCCAGGCCTCGGTTCGGTAGGCATCCAGCAGCACCGCCGCGTCGCGGCGCACCGCCTCCGCTTTGTTCTGGATGACGCCCGGTTCGACACGCGGTAGGCCGCCAGACCCGAGGATCTGGCCGGCGACGAACGCGGGCGCGCGGGATTCGCGGAGTGGGAGCGCCCGCACCATCTGCTGGCCGCTGCCGCGGCCAGCATCCTCTATGCCCCGGGGTCTCCAGTGGATTCCTGTGTTCCGGTTGCACCGTCGTGCTGCGGCACCTGTGCAAGCTGCCGCCGGCCGACGTCGCCCGGGTGATGGGCGTCCAAGAGCCGCTGATGACCGGAGTTCAGTGCGGTTCGGGCTGGGGTAATGCGGCGAGTTCGGGTTCCGGGTCGGTGGTGGGGAGGGG
>NZ_JAJSYW010000348.1:0-2784 GCF_036815005.1 Streptomyces sp. IBSBF 2435
CCCCCCCCCCCCCCCCCCCCCCCCCCCCCCCCCCCCCCCCCCCCCCCCGGGGTCATCCGGCCTGGTTCACCGCGTTGGTGAAGGGCAGCGCGATGTACGGGAAGCTGCCCGTGTAGGGGCGGCCGGGTCCGTTGACGCCGTCACCGGCGGCCAGGGCCTGGATGAGGTGGCCCGGAGTGGCGCCTTCCAGCGCCTGGAGGGCGATGTCCACCACGTCGTCGCCCATGCGCCGCCCGTTCGGGAAGCCCTGGAAGTCGCCGCCCAGCACGCCGAGCCGGTTCGGCTTCGCCGTCACCGGGGTCGACATGTTCAGCCGCAGCTCCTCGGCGGGGACGAAGCGGCGCTTGTCGATGTCCTTGTTGAGCAGCTGCGAGTTGAGGTCGACGGCCAGCGGACCGCCCGCCGCCTTCGCGATGCCCGTCAGGAAGATCTCCTGGAGGTCGGTGCGCGGGGTGGCGGGCGCGGGGATGCCGTAGATCGCCTGGACGAGCTTGGGCACCTCGGGGTCGAGGACCTTCGCGACCAGCTTGGGCTGGTTGTGGTCCTGCGACGGCGGCAGGGCGTTGAAGGCGTTCTTCAGGCCCGCGGGGACGACCGCCTCGTTGACCAGCGGATTGCCGAGCCGGGAGACCTGCACGTACGGGCCTGTCGGGGTGGACTTGCCCGGGCTGAGCTGCATGGTGCGCCGCTCGGTGGAGCTCCACACGCCGACGACCGGGTTGCGGGTGGCGTTGCCGCGGTAGGCCAGCGCCGACTTGGGCACCTGGATGGCCAGGGTGTTGACGTTGTAGCCGTTGAGCGTGTTGTGCCCGGTCTCGCTCAGATTCCCGCCGTAGAGCAGGTCGAAGATCCTCAGGTCGAGGAAGAACGGGTCGGCCGCCTGGCTGGCCACGGTCTGCCCGCCGCCGGGCAGTCTGCGGGTCGCCTGGCTGCGCAGCCTCCCGTAGTCCGGCATGGACGCCTTGCCCACGTTCGACGGGGCGGCGACGGCGTCGTCGACGAGCGTCACGGGGCGGTGCCCGGTCCTGATCTCCTGCAGCGTGTAGTGCTGGCGGAACAGCAGGGTGGGGTCGGTGAGGTTGTTGACGACCCCGTTGTTGTACAGGAACGTCTTGTCGCCGCGGCGGTCCTCGTTGCGGAACGTCCACCGGTAGGTCAGGTCCGGCGTGCCGGTGCCCTGGCTGTCGATGTTGATGTCGTAGTGGGCGTCCGTGGCGAACGGGTAGAAGTTCGGCCCGCCGTTCGGCTCCTGGAAGGGGTACCAGTTCGCGACCAGCGTCACCGTGTCGGACTTGTCCGGGCTGGAGAACGCGTACAGGTCGGTGTTGTCGACCTGCGGGTCCGAGGCGATCAGCGGTGCCTCGCGGTGGCTGGACGCCTGGCCGACACCGGCGCCGGGACCGGCCAGCGCCGCGCCCGCGACAGCGGTGCCCAGCGTCAGCAGGAGGGCGGCTGACCGCCGCCGGCCGATGCGGGCCGGTTTTCTGCGAAGGGTCATGGAGGGGCTTTCTCTCGGGCGGAGGACGCGGCCTCGCTGGGCCGCGTCACACGTTCCTGCCCGGTTCGTCCCCATGCCCCCGGCGGACTGCCCGACCCGGCCGACTCCACCCGGGTGGCCGACGTTTTTCCGGTCCGGTGGCCGAAGAGCAGGGGCGTACGGCTGCCCCGGCGTACGCGGGAATCCGTTCGGCTCAGTCGCGTTGCGGGCGGAAAGCGGTCATGGTGGCGTGACCGTGGCTCAAGTCGCATGACGGACATGCGGTTCGAGGTGGCAGCGCCCACGACGGCCGCCGCCGCCGGGTTCGTATGGGACTTCGAGCGTCCCCGCCAGCGGCCGTCACCCCGGAAGGCGTCGGCCCGCCTCGGAAGCGGCAAGCGTGATGGGGCGGCGCGGGAAGGCCGGGCCGTCCGCGGACGGCCCGGCCCCGCGCGGACCCTACTTCGGGTGGGTGTCGGTGACCTTGCCCCGGGGAGTGGCGCTGAGGTAGCCGCTGCCGTAGTCGTCGGAGAAGTAGACGCTGATCTGCGGGGTCCCGTCGATGATGTCGCTGCCGATGATGAGGTAGCGGGACGTCGGATGCGGCACGTTGAGCTTCTGCTCGGCCTGGTCCATCAGCCCGGTGATCACGTCCCAGTTGTAGGGGGACAGGCTCGCCGGCGGTTCTATGGCGTCCTTGACGGTGCCGCCCGGCTCCGCGGTCACCCGGCCGTCGCGGTAGAGCAGCCGGTCGTAGACGCTCGGGTCCTTCGGCGTCGGGGCCTCGGCGACGGCGTAGTCCTCGTAGACGGTCAGCGAGATGACCTTGTTGCCCGCGATGTGCGGGGTGAAGGCGGCGACGACCGTCCGCACACCCGCCGGGGTGAGCAGGCCCCCCTGCCCGGACGTGCCGCCCTGCCCGGCGGATGTGCCCGAGCCGGCCGCGGTGACGGAGGGACCGGCCGCGGTGCCGGTCGGGCCGGCAGTCCTCCGGGCGGCGGACGCGGTCGAGGAGGCTGCCGGGGCGCCCGCCGCGGAGGGCGACCCGCCCGTGTCGCCGGCCGCGGCCTTGCCAGGGCCGTCCGGCAGCGCGATCCACACCAGCACGCCGACGGCCGCCGCCGACCCGGCGCCGATCAGCGCGGTGACCGGGCCGCGGCGGCGGCCGGTCCTGGCGGGCGGCGCGGGCAGCACGTGCGCCGGCGGTGTCCAGCCGCTGTAGGCCGAAGGGGGCAGGCCGTCCCCGTACGGCGCCGGTGTGGACTGCGGGGGACGCAGGTCCTGCGGGGTGTGCGTCGGGGGCGGGG
>NZ_JAJSYW010000349.1:0-2728 GCF_036815005.1 Streptomyces sp. IBSBF 2435
GCGCCGGGGGTGGGCCGGGGTCAGTCGTCCAGGCCCCAGCTGAAGATGCTGTGGGGCGTGATCCTGATCAGCTCGGGGCTCAGGTGCGCGCCGAGGTCGTGCGGGCCGACGATCTGCTCGGCGGTGCCGCGGATCTCCACCCCGCGGACCTTCCACGGCTCGACGCTCGCGATGTCGTCCACGACCAGGGAGACATGGCCGTTGGCCGCGATGTTCCGCCACTTCTTGGTGGTGCCCATCGCGTAGCCGCCGATGTCGACGGTGCTATCGGGCCGCAGGAAGAAGCCGACCGGGTTGGCCTGCGGTCGGCCCTTCGCGTCCACCGTCGCCAGCCGGGCGAGGCGCTGGCCGCGCAGATAGGCCAGCTCGGCGTCGTTCAGTTCCGTCCGTGCGGATGCCGTCGTCATGGGCCAAGCCTGACACGATCGCCCGACGCCATCATCGGACCTGCGGCCCAGGCGAGTCCTGGGCCGCAGGTCCGAGTACGGGCGGCACGGCGGTTCTTCGGCCGCTCCCGGCGCGGGCCGTGCCGCGGCTCCTGGCCGGGCCGTCAGGGGGTGTTGTTGGCCAGGGCCAGAAGGCGGGCACTGCTGGCGCTGAAACGGTCGCGGTCCACGGCGCCCGTGATGCCGCTCACCGAACCGTTGTCGGCGTACTGCCAGAAGGTCCAGAACGGGAAGCCGCCCGGGATGGTGGGGCTGGCCGCGGTGGTCCAGTGCGCCACATTCAGCGGGCTCCTGGCGGACATGCCGCTCCAGCCGCCGGTGCAGGAGTTCCACCAGCTCGCGCTGGTGTAGAGGACGACGTCACGGCTCGTCCTGGCCTTGTAGGTGTTGTAGAAGTCGAGGATCCACGACTGCATGGCGGCGGCCGTCTTGCCGTAGCAGCCGCCTTCGAGGTCCAGCATCCCGGGCAGCGTCAGGTTGTCCGCCGACCAGGCTCCGCCGTTGCCGGCGAAGTAGGCGGCCTGCGCCGCGCCGCTGGACAGGTCGGGCCGCGCGAAGTGGTAGGCGCCCCTGATCACCTTGGCGTTGTAGGCGTTGAGGTAGTCGGCGCTGAAGGTGGGGTCCTTGTACGTGGTGCTCTCGGTGGCCTTGATGTAGGCGAACTGGATCCCGGCGGCCTTCACCGACGTCCAGTTGATCGTCCCCTGGTAGTGCGAGACGTCGATGCCCGAGGGGTAGGACGCGTTCGGGGCCATGACGCCCGGGGCGTCGAGGTGCAGTTGCCGGGTGTCCGGCGCGAAGGCCTTGCTGTCCTGGACGTAGCCGACGCCCATGTAGCCGCCGCCGAGCGGGATGTCGCTGCCCGACGGCAGCGACTGGGCGGAGGCGGTGCCCCCTGTCATCGTCGCGGCAAGGGCCATGCTCGCGCCGAGGACGCCGGCCGCCATCAGTTTCCGCTGGACGGCCCGGGGGGTGCGGATTCGGGAGAACAAGGCTTTCCTCCTGGCACATTGGGGTGGTGCGGGGGACGGGGATCGCGAGATGTGCTGCCCGACCGGGGTTCTACTCGCGTAGCGTCCGAGCGGTCGGCGACCGCCACCGCTGCATTGGGGTGGCGTGGTGTGCGTGGGGCGAGGGGGCTCCGCACCGGCGTGCCGGGTGATGCTGCGTGTCACGGTGGTGCGGAGCGGTGCAGGCGGGATGCTTGATGTGGACGCGTCATGAGTGACGCATGAATTGACCCTCCGCGTAAAGGGGTTGCCGGAGAGTCGCTGTGGTCCAGACCACTGGGGAGGTCCCCGAGCTGCAGTGACGGTCACGCGGCGGCGGAATTTTCAGCGGGATGAAAACCGCTGCCGCCGCGGTGGCCGCTTCCGGCCGACGTCTCCGCCGCCGCGGAGGTGGCCGGGGGTCCGTCGTTCCCTAGGCCGCGATGGTCGCGACCAGCCAGGTGCCGACGACGAGCAGGCACGCGAGGAGTTCGACCAGGACGGAACCGCCGACCGTACGCATCGCCCGCCTGGTCGCCGTCCAGGCGGTGCGGTGGCCGCCGCCGAGGCGGACCCGCTCGGTCACGTAGATGCTGCCGGTGAAGCCGAGGACGGCCCCGAGCACCGGTACGAGGAAGAAGCCCGCGATGGCGGCGCCGCCGGCGTTGACGATCGTGCGCCAGGTGACCCCCGAGTCGCGGATGCGGCGGGACGGCAGCAGCCAGACCACGACCTGCGTGGCCGCCAGCAGTCCGGTCGCGCCGGCCAGCACCCCCCAGGTCAGGCTGGTGTGCTCGGAGGTCGCCCACCACAGGACGGCGGCCCAGCACAGCAGCGTGCCCGGTACGCCGGGGACCGTGATGCCGATGAGGCCGAGCAGCATCACGGCGCCGATCAGGCTCGCCTGTGCGGTCCCCATGAGCCCCACCCTGCCGGATTCCCGCCGCCTCCGCCCGCCCGGATCGTCCGTCGGCGGCCCGCCGCGATGGCCGCGGCGGGGTGAAGTTGCCAGTGTGGCGGGTGCGGTGGCGGGCGGCGCGGCGGTTTCACGTTTCCCGGCGGCCCGGGCGGTGGACAATAGGGGCATGAGCCAGCAGGGGGAGTCGCACCAGGGTCAAGACGACGACTGGTGGCGGCAGTTGTACGACAACGAGGCGGGTGCCGGTGCGGCGCCGGCCACGTCGGAATCGGTCGACGCGCACTTCGACACGGCGCTGACGGCGATGTCCCCGCCGCCTCCGGCGCCGCCCGCCGCGGACACGCTGCGGCTCCGCCGCCCGACCGCCCCTGCCC
>NZ_JAJSYW010000350.1:0-4491 GCF_036815005.1 Streptomyces sp. IBSBF 2435
GCGCCGGCCCCGGTGCCGGACTGGCTGCCGGGGCCGGCGGGGTTGGTCTCCGTGCCGGACCCGGTGCCGGTGCCGGGCGGGGCAGCCTGCGTGCCGGCGCCGGGCAGGCCCTCGGGACCCGCCGGGGCGACCGGCTGCCGCGGTAGGACCGCGCGGCCCTCCGGAGCCCGCGCCTCGGGGGCGCCCGGCCCGGGCGGCGCCGGGTCCAGGGGCGCGGAGGGCGCCGGGAGTGGCGCCGGGTCGGGTGGTGTCGGTGTCACGTAGCCCCCCACGTGGTGGCCGCCGGGTGAAGGGCGGCAGGACGCGAAGGTCCATGATGACAGGGGCACCGCCCCTGCCGATGCGGCATCCGTGGGACGCGCGGCCCCACCGGTAGGATAAATGAGACATTACGCCTTAATGTGGGCGCCGATGTCGATCTCTCGCCGCAATCTCCTCCAGGTGACCGCCTCCGAGGCGCTGCTGTCCGGCTGCACGGGCGGCAAGGCCGCGGACGCGGGGCACGACCCTGCGATGCCGCCCACGGCCGCGGCGCCGTCCGCCGTGCACGGCGGAGCGCCCACCACCGCCGCCGCCGGCACCGCCGTGGCACCGCTGCCGCCGCTGCCGCCCGGGCTGCCCGACCAGATCGAGCACGGCCCGCGCACCCGCCCGCAGCTGGCCCTCACCTTCCACGGCCAGGGCGACCCCGGCCAGGCCGAGGCGCTGCTGACCGCCGCGGAACGCCTCGGCGCCCGCGTCACCGTACTGGCCGTCGGCGACTGGCTCGACGCGTACCCGCGGCTGGCCGCCCGGGTGCTGGCCGGCGGCCACGAACTGGGCAACCACACCCAGACGCACGGCGACATCGGCGCCATGGACGCCGCCGCGGCCGGCGCCGAGATCGAGCGCTGCGCCAGCCGGCTGCGGGAGCTGACCGGCACACCGGGCCGCTGGTTCCGGCCCTCCCAGGCCCGGCTGACCACCCCGCTGGTGGTCTCGCTCGCCCGGAAGGCCGGCTACCCGCACCTGCTGTCGTACGACGTGGACCCGCTGGACTACACCGACCCCGGCGCGGAGGCGGTCCGCTCCGCCGTGGCCGCCAAGGCCGGACCCGGCTCGGTGGTCTCGCTGCACTTCGGGCACAGCGGCACCGTCACCGCGCTGCCCGGGATCCTCGACGACCTGCACCGCCGCGGCCTGCGCGCGGTCACGACCTCGGAGCTGCTGACCTGATGCGCCGTCACCTGAGTCCCCTCCGCCGCGCGGCCGCCGGCGCCGCGGTCGCCGCCCTCGCCGTGCTGGCCGCCGGGTGCGGCGACACCGGCACCCGGTCGCTGGCGCCCTCCCCCGCCCAGGCCGCGGTGGCCGCGCAGGCCGCCGCCGCGGCGGCCGCGGCCAAGGCGCAGCGGCTCGCCGCCGCCGCGCACCCGGGGCTGGCCGGGATGCCGCCGCTGATCGACCCGCGGGACGTCTACGCCGCCGACCGCCCGGACGCGCTGTCCCCCGTGGTCCGCGGCTTCCCCTCGCTGGTCTATGTGCCGAACACCGGGTCCGACACCGTCTCCGTCATCGACCCGAAGACGTACAAGGTGATCAGGACCATCCCGGTGGGCCGGCAGCCGCAGCACGTCGTGCCGTCCTGGGACCTGAAGACGCTGTGGGTCAACAACGACCTCGGCAACAGCCTCACGCCGATCGACCCCGCCACCGGGAAGGTCGGTGAGCCGGTCGACGTCCACGACCCGTACAACCTGTACTTCACGCCGGACGGCAAGTACGCGATCGTGATGGCCTCGCTCGACCGCCAGCTGGTCTTCCGCGACGCGCACTCCATGGCGGTCAGGAAGGTCGTCCCGGTGAGCTGCTACGGCGTCAACCACGCCGACTTCTCGCCGGACGGGCGCTACTTCATCGTCTCCTGCGAATTCTCCGGCGAGCTGCTGAAGGTGGACACCGCCGCGATGAAGGTGGTCGCCCAGCAGCGGCTGCCGATGGCCGGCGCGATGCCGCAGGACGTCAAGATCTCACCGGACGGCAGCACCTGGTACATCGCCGACATGGCCGCCGCCGGCGTCTGGACGATGAACGGCGACACCTTCTCCAAGCCGGTGCTGCTGCCCACCGGCAAGGGCGCGCACGGCCTGTACGTCTCGCGCGACTCGAAGTACCTCTACATCACCAACCGCGGCGAGGGCTCGGTGTCGCTGCTGGACTTCGCCACCGGCAGACTCACCGCGAAGTGGCACATCGACGGCGGCGGCAGTCCCGACATGGGCGGCGTCTCGGCGGACGGCAAGGTCCTCTGGCTCACCGGCCGTTACGACGCCGAGGTCTACGCCCTCGACACCGCCACCGGCCGCACCCTGGCCAAAATCCCCGTCGGCCTCGGCCCCCACGGCCTGGCTGTCTACCCCCAGCCAGGCCGCTACTCCCTGGGCCACACGGGCATCTTCCGCTGACCGCCGGCGGCAGATTGCGGACGTGGTGAATCGTCCGGTGGTCCTGCTGGAACGCAAGCGCGGTGACGTGCAGTCGCCGCTGCGGTAGCACGTCCACACTCCGGAGACAGCAGCCACGGTCCGTGGGCGCGGGGGGGGGGGGGGGGGGGGGGGGGGGGGGGGGGGGGGGGGGGGGGGGGNCCCCCCCCCCCCCCCCCCCCCCCCCCCCCCCCCCCCCCCCCCCCCCCCCCCCCCCCCCCCCCCCCCCCCCCCCCCCCCCCCAGGACGCTAGGCCTGGATGCGGCGTTGGATGGCGCGGGTCAGGCGGCGGGCGCCGGCGCGGCTGAGCCAGGGGGGCGGGGGCTGCTTCGCCTTTGCCTTCGGCTTCGGCTGCTGCTTGGGGACCAGTGCAGCTAACGCCGCCAGCTCCTCGGTCTGCTCGGTCCTGAGCAGCTGGCAGCGCAGCCGGTCCAGGGGCGGCAGCGGCCCGGTCACCTCGTCCGGGACGAAGTCGCGGAGCAGGGCGCCGGCCTGGGCGACGAAGCGCTGCTGGCGCTCGGCGGGCATCGCGGGGAAGCCGCCCTTGAAGTAGCGCAGGATCTCCTGGGTGACCCAGCGCTTGAGCAGGTCGTTGCGCTTGCCGCCGGGCTCGGTGTGCTTGACCACGATGTCGAGCACGTCGCGCACATTGCGGTAGAAGGGTTCGGGCTCGGGGGTCTGCTGCGTCAGGTGGGGGAAGTCGTCGCGGCGGACGAGGTAGTAGCAGTCGTAGTCGGCGACCACGCTGATCGAGGCGGCCAGGAAGTAGGCGGGGACGATGAAGACCTGCTCCTCGGCCAGCCGCAGGCCCTCGGCGAAGCGCAGCCGGTGCTTTTCCACCAGGGCGCGGCGGAAGAGCTTGTGGGCGGTCAGCGCCCATACGCCCTTCGTGGTCCAGATGTCGCCGGCTTCGACGTTGTGGGCGAAGGGGGCGACCGCGGCGGTGCGGCCGACGCCCTTGGTCCGGCCCAGGACGACATCGCTGCTGTCGCGGTCCGCCGCCGCGGTGAGCCGTTCGAGGGCCTCGGCGCCCAGGTAGTCGTCCGGGTCGGCGAAGAACAGGAACTCGCCGGCGGCCAGGTCGATGCCGCGGTTGCGCGGGCCGCCGGGGGCACCGGAGTTGGGCTGGTGGACGACGGTGATGTTCCGGTGCGCGTCGGCCCACCGGTCCAGCGCCTCCGCGCTGCCGTCGGTGGAGCCGTCATCGATCGCGATGACTTCCATGCGGTCGAAGCCGAGGGTCTGGTCGACCAGGGACTGGACGCACTCATCGAGGTGTTCGACCGCGTTGTACACCGGGATGATCACCGAAACCCGTGGGGTCTGCGGTGCTGGAGTGCTCATGGTTCTTCCTTAGCGATCACGGTGAGATACCGGGGTCCGGCGAATCGATCCGAGGGATCGACCTGTCAGAGGGATAGTGGTGCCTCCGGGTTGCAGCCGGTGTGCATTTTGTAATCAATCCGATTGCCGAACGAGCCGTTCCGGTACCGCCGCGGACGGGCGGCCCGGGACTCTCCCCTGGTGGGTGGCGCGCACGGCTCCGCCGCGCGCACGGCAGGCGGCGGGAAAACTTTGCCCGAAAGGGCAGCAGCTCAGCCGCCGGTACGACGGGTGCCGCGGGCCAGCCGGGTGGCCGCGGTCGCACGCGGGACGCTGCCCTGGCGGTGGCGCACGGGGTGCACGGCGTTGGCCAGCACGATCAGATACGAGCGGGTCGTCGGGTCGATGACCAGGCTCGTACCGGTGAAGCCGGTGTGGCCGAAGGCGCCGCGGCCGGCGAGTTCGCCCATGAACCAGGCCTGGTCGGTCTCGAAGCCGAGGCCGGGGCGCAGCGGCAGGTCGCCGTCGAGCAGGGCGCGGGCGAAGAGCGCCAGGTCCCACGCGGTGGAGAAGAGGCCGGCGTGGCCGGCGACGCCGCCCATGGCGTAGGCGTTCTCGTCGTGGACGGTGCCGCGCACCATGCCGCGGTCGAGTTTGGCCCAGGGGCGGCGCTGGTCCTCGGTGGCGGCGGTGCGGGGCAGCCAGGAGG
>NZ_JAJSYW010000351.1:0-2605 GCF_036815005.1 Streptomyces sp. IBSBF 2435
CGCGTATCCGGTCGCAGCTCGGGCGTGACCTGACCGTCCGCGACCTCTTCGACCACCCCACCGTCCAGGGCGCAGCAGAACACCTGTCCACACCCGCCGGCACGCGCCCGGTCCTCGCCCGCGCGGTACGCCCTGACCCCCTGCCGCCCTCGTACGCCCAACGGCGGCTGTGGTTCCTGAACCAGATCGAGGGGCGTACCGCCACCTACACCATGCCGCTGGTGCTGGAACTGCGCGGACCGCTGGACCGCGGCGCGCTGCGGGACGCGCTCGGCGACGTCGTGGCCCGCCACGAGAGCCTGCGTACGGTCTTCCCGGCCGTCGACGGGGAACCCGCGCAGCGCGTCCTTTCCGCCGAGGCCGCCCGCCCGGCGCTGCCCGTCGCCGAGACCGCCGATCCGGCCGAGGCGGACCGGCTGCGCACCGCGTTCCTGCACGAGGGCTTCGACGTCACCGACGAACCTCCGCTGAGGGCGAAGCTGCTCGCGCTCGCGCCGCAGGAGCACGTCCTGCTGCTCGCGGTGCACCACATCGCCTGTGACGGGTGGTCGCTGGCCCCGCTGGCCCGCGACCTGCTCGACGCCTACACCGCGCGGACCGGGAAGCAGCCGCCGGCCGCCCCGCCGCTCCCCGTCCAGTACGCCGACTACGCGCTCTGGCAGCGCCGGCTGCTGGGGACCGCGGACGACACGGCCGGCCTCATGGCCGGGCAGCTGCGCCACTGGCGCAAGGCGCTGGAGGGCATGCCGCAGGAGCTGGACCTGCCCTTCGACCATCCGCGGCCGGCCCACGCCTCCTACCGCGGGGCCACCGCCGCGCTGCACATCGACGCCGACCGCCACCGCGCCCTGCGGCGGCTGGCCCGGCTGTCCGGCGGAACCGTCTTCATGGCCCTGCAAGCGCTCGTCGCGGCACTGCTGACCCGGCTGGGGGCGGGCACCGACATCCCGCTCGGCACCCCGGTGGCCGGCCGGGCCGACGAGCGGCTCGACAGCCTGGTCGGTTTCTTCGTCAACACCCTCGTGCTGCGCACCGACACCTCGGGCGACCCCGGCTTCCGCGCACTGCTGGAACGGGTGCGCGACACCGACCTCAACGCCTTCGCCCACCAGGACCTCCCCTTCGAGCTGCTGGTGGAGGCGCTCAGCCCGACCCGGTCGCTGGCTCGCCACCCCCTCTTCCAGGTCCTCGTCGCGTCCCAGCAGACCGAGCGGGCGTCCTTCCGGCTGCCCGGACTGACCGTGGCTGTCGACGCCCCGCCGCTGGACGTCGCCCGCTTCGACCTCGTCTACAGCTACGACGAGCGGACCACGGCGGACGGGGAACCGGCGGGCGTGGACATCACGGTCGAGTACGCGACTGACCTGTTCGCGCCGGACACGGTCGAGCGCCTCAACGGCTGCCTGCTGCGGCTGCTGCACTCCGCCCTGGAGGAGCCCGGGACACCGCTGAGCCGGCTGGACATCCTCTCCCCCCGGGAGCGCGAGCGGTTGCTCGCGCCCGACCCCGCCACCGTCCGCGACGCCCCCGCGGCCGCCCTGCCGCTGCTGGTCGAGCGGCAGGTCGCCCGCACCCCCCTGGGCGTCGCGGTGGTGTACGAGGACGAGGCGGTCGGCTACGCCGACCTGAACGCGCGCGCCAACCGGATGGCCCGGATGCTCGTGGCGGCGGGCGTCGGCCCCGAGGAGACCGTCGGACTGCTGATGTCGCGCTCGGTCGACCTGCTCGTCGCCCTGCTCGCGGTGGTCAAGGCGGGCGCGGCCTACCTCCCGCTGGACCCCGACTACCCCGCCGACCGGATCGCCTACATGCTGCGGGACACCGCGCCCCGCTGCGTCCTGACCACGGCCGGCATGGCCGCGAGGGTGCCGGCCGGGACCGGGGGGACGATCGTCCTCGACGACGCCGACGTCGTGCACGCGCTCGCCGGCCGCCCGGACGCCGACCTCACCGACGCCGACCGCACCGCGCCGCTGCTGCCCGGCCATCCGCTGTACGTCATCTACACGTCCGGGTCGACCGGCCGGCCCAAAGGCGTGGTCTTCCCCTACGGAGCGCTGGTCAACCTGCTGGGCTGGCACGCCGAGGCGCTGGGCGGCGGACCGGGGACGGTGACGGCGCAGTTCGCCTCGCTGAGCTTCGACGCGGCGACCCAGGAGGTCTTCTCCGCCCTCACCTCCGGCAAGACGCTGGCCGTGCCGCGCGACGAGGTCCGCCGGGACTTCGGACGCTTCGCCCTGTGGCTGGCGGAGCGCCGGGTCAACGAGCTGATCGCGCCCACGCCCGTGCTGGAGGGCATCGCCGAGACCGTACGCGACCTGGGCCTGCCGCTGCCCGACCTGACGCACATCGTCCAGGGCGGCGAGGCGCTGACCGTGGGTCCCGCGCTGCACGCGCTCTTCGCGCCCGGCAGCGGCCGTACCCTGCACAACCACTACGGGCCCAGTGAGACGCACGCCGCCACCTCCCACACCCTGCGGGCGGACGCCGTCGAGCGCTCGATGACCGTGCCGATTGGTGGTGCGGTGTGGAATACGCGGGTGTATGTGCTGGATGGTGTGTTGCGGCCGGTGCCGGTGGGTGTGGTGGGGGAGTTGTATGTGGG
>NZ_JAJSYW010000352.1:0-254 GCF_036815005.1 Streptomyces sp. IBSBF 2435
CGGGGAGGGGTGGGGGGAGTCGAGGGAGCGGTGCGGCGGGGTCCTGCGGCTGCCGTCGCGGGACCGGCCGCGGTCGGCGGATCGACGGCCGGAGGACCGGCCGTCGGCGGATCGGCCGCCGAAGGGTCAGACGAACTGCCACAAGTGGTCGGCGGTGCCGTTGTCGTCGTACTGGACGACGGGCGCGCTGTTGGCGGTCGACATCAGGTCCACGCCCAGCACCTTCTGCGAGTTGAGGTTGCGGATCCGGTACC
>NZ_JAJSYW010000352.1:354-2591 GCF_036815005.1 Streptomyces sp. IBSBF 2435
CGTTGTCCACCAGCTGCCACAGGTGGTCCGCGGTGCCGTTGTCGTCGAACTGCACCACCTGGGCGCTGTTGGCCGTGGACATCAGGTCCACGCCCAGCACCTTCTGCGAGTTGAGGTTGCGGATCCGGTACCAGCCGTCGCCGTTGTCCACCAGCTGCCACAGGTGGTCCGCGGTGCCGTTGTCGTCGAACTGCACGACGTGCGCGCTGTTCGCGGTCGACATCACGTCGACGCCCATCACCTTGCCGGAGTTGCGGTTGCGGATCCTGCGGTAGTCGCCGGTGGTGGACCACTGGTGGCCGTTGGCCGCGGTGGTGGGGAAGGCGGCGATCCGCAGCCGGGCGGCGCCCATCGGGATCAGGGTGACGGTCTCGACGGCGGCCGTGCTGCGGGCCGGTGACGCCTGGAGCGGGGTGACGACGTGCTGGCTGTCCGCCTGCCATTCGGCGATCCGGCGGGCGGGCGCGGTGATGTGCACCGGGGTGCTGTCACGGGTGAAGGGGTCGGCGGGCAGCGGGCCGCCGGCGCGGCCGAAAGCGGTGGCGCCGGCGTCCAGGGCGAGCCCGTAGTTCCACGCGCCGGTGGCGTGCACGGCGTATTCGGGGAATTGCGTGCTGCCGCCGGTCTTGACGTAGCTCTCGCCGATGGACAGCGCGTAGCTGAGCGGGCCGTGGTCGATGCCGGTGGCGCCGTGGTTGCCGGGCCAGGTGCGTACGGTGGTGGCCTGCGGCAGGGTGAGCACGACCGAATCGCCGTTGTTCCAGGTGCGGTTGACGACGGTGAAGGCCGGTCCCGCGGGGGCGCTGACGGCGGCGCCGTTGACGGTGAGCCGGGGGGCGGTGCACCAGCCGGGGATGCGCAGATACAGCGGGAAGGCCAGCGGTCCCGGGGCGCTGACGGTGAGCGTCACGGTGTCGGCGAAGGGGTAGTCGGTGGTCTCGGTGAGGGTCACCTGGGTGCCGCCGGCGACCTTCGCGGTCACCGCGCTGGGTGCGTACATCGCGGCGGCCAGGCCGTGGTCGGGGGTGGCCAGCCACAGCTCCTCGGTGAAGTACGGCCAGCCCATGCCGTAGTTGTGCGGGCAGCAGCGGTATTGGTCGACGCCGGGCAGGAAGGCCTGCATGGCCCAGTTGTTCTGGAACTGCCCCTGCGTCTTGGCGGTGTTGTCCAGGTCCACGCTGTTGGCGCTGGTGATGTAGTGCACCGCCTTGCCGGTCGGGTCGAGCGCGGCGGGCAGCGAGTTGAAGGCCAGGTCCTCGCAGCGGTCGGCCCACACCGGGTCGCCGGTGATCCGGGTCAGCAGCTGGTGGCTGGCCATGAACTCGACGATGCCGCAGGTCTCGAAACCCTGCCGGGGGTCGCCGAAGCCGGGCCTGGCGTTCTCGTCGCCTGCGAATCCGCCGCCGGGGAACTGCCCGTAGGCGGTCATCACGGCGGTGTAGTTCTGGTACGCGGCCTGGGACAGCGCGGTGGACGGCGAGCGCAGCGCGTACTGGGCGGGTTCGCGGAAGCCCTGGGCGATGTTGACGTTGTGCAGGCTCGGCAGGTTGTTCACCCAGTTCGCGCCGCCGGCGTGGATCTTGTCGGCGAGGCCGAGCAGGAAGGAGTCGCCGGTGCGGTTGTAGAGCCAGAAGACGCTGTCCAGGCCGTCGCCCCAGCGGACCGAGACCCAGCTCTGGTTGAAGGCGCCGGGACCCTGCGCGTTCATGTAGCGGAAGAACGCGGTCAGCAGCGGCACGATCCTGGCGTCGGCGCTGTATTCCTGCCAGTTGCGCAGCGCCCATGTCAGCGGCAGGTACGGCCAGAAGTCCGGGCCGCCGCCGAGCGAGGTGCGCAGCGAGGTCGGGCCGAAGAAGCCGTCCGGCTGCGCGGTGGCGACGATCGCGTCGACCCAGCGGCGTACGGCGGCCAGCGCGGTGCTGTCGCCGGTGAGGATCGCCAGGTCGGTGTAGCCGCGCAGCCAGTACGGGACCTCTTCCCAGCCGGTCTTCTCCGGGTGGACCCAGCCGCTGTTGTCCATGGCCAGGAAGTGCGAGGTCGAGGCGTACTGCCCGCACAGCCCGGCGAGTTGCTGCCGGAGCCGGCCGTCCAGCCAGCCGCGGGCGGTGACCGCGCCGGGCGGCAGGCGCAGGAAGGCGGTGGGGGCCAGCGGGGAAGACGACGGGTAAGCCGGGGGTGGGGGACGCCGGCCGCGGGGGGGCGCGTCACCGGGGCGCCCGCAGCCGGCAGATCACCTG
>NZ_JAJSYW010000353.1:0-2528 GCF_036815005.1 Streptomyces sp. IBSBF 2435
GGCCGGTGCGGCGGGGGGTTCGACGGCGCGGCGGACCGCTCGGCGCCCGGTGCCCTCGGGAGCGGCGTCGGCGCCGGCCGGCGGGAGGGCGTTGGGAATGGGCACGGCGGGCAGTTCGGCGCGCTCCGGGGCCCGGCCCTGGGGCTCGTCGCTACGGGCCCGGCGGCGTCCTGTGGGCTGCTGGGGCGCTGGCGCCGCCTCCACGGGGGCGGGGCGGCCCTCGGGCCTGCGCAGCGCGCGCCGGCGCCCGGTCGGCGCGCCGGAGGCGTCCTGGTCGTCGGTCCTGCCGCCCTGGTCCGGGGTGTCGGGTGCGGGCCAGGACGCGGCGTCGTCGGCCGGCTTGCGGGCGCCGGGCGCCTCCTGGCCGTGCGTGCCGCGAGCGGGCTGTGACGGCAGCGGCATCACGGTGGTCTCGGAGTCGCGGGCCTGCTCGCCCGCGTCGGCCGCCCGCGCGCCGCCGCCCGTACGCGTACCGCCCTGGTCCTCGGCGCCCGGGGCGTCGTCCTTCTCGCGTGCCTGCCGCGTACGGCCGCCGCCGCCCTTGCCGGCCGGCACCTCCAAAACGTAGGCGCTGCCCTGGCCGGGCACCTCGTGGGCCTGCAGCACACCGCCGTGCCGCTCCACGATGCCGCGGGCCAGCGGCAGATGCACCGGGTCGCCGCCGGCGTGCGGGCCGCGTACGTCGATCCGTATCACGTCACCGCGCTGGGCCGCGGCCACCACGATCGTGGAGTCGCCCGCGTAGGCGATGGCGTTGCCCGCCGAGTCGACGCCGGCGACGTCCGCGACCAGGTGGGCGAGGGCCTGCGCCATCCGCTCGCCGTCCACCGACGCCTCGATCGGCGGCGCGTGCACCGCGAACTGCGCCCGCCCCGGCCCGATCAGCTCGGTCGCGCCATCGATGGCCGCCGCGATCACCTGGTCGAGCCCGATGTCCTCGCGGTGCAGCTTGTCCTCGCCGCGGTCGAGCCGCTGGAAGGCCAGCACATTGTCGATGAGGGTGGTGATCCGGGCGTATCCCGCGGACAGGTGGTGCAGAATCTGGTTGGCCTCGGGCCACAACTGCCCGGCCGGGTCGGCGGCGAGCCCGGTCAGCTCGCCCCGCAGCTCGGCCAGCGGCCCGCGCAGCGAGGTGTCGAGCAGCGCGCTCAACTGCCCGCTGCGGGCGGCCAGCGCGTCGTACGCCGAACGGTCGGTGAAGGTCATCACCGCGCCGACCAGCTGGTCGCCGTCCCGCACCGGCGCCGTCGTCAGATCGACCGGCACCGGTCTGCCGTCCTTGCGCCACAGCACCTGCCCGCGCACCCGGTGCTTGCGCCCGCTGCGCAGTGTGTCGGCGAGCGGGGTCTCCTCGTACGCCAGCGGGCTGCCGTCCGGCCGCGAATGGTGCACCAGCGGGTGCAGTTCCTTGCCGCCGAGGTCGGTGGCCCGGTAGCCGAGGATCTGCGCGGCCGACGGATTTACCAGGACGACCTTGCCGGCCGTGTCGACCCCGACGACGCCTTCGGCCGCGGCCCGCAGGATCATCTCGGTCTGCCGCTGCTGGCGGGCGAGTTCGGCCTCGGTGTCCATCGTCCCGGTCAGGTCGCGGACCACCAGCATGAGCAGTTCGTCGCCGGTGTAGTGCGGCACCCCGTCGCCGTAGTCGGCGTACGGGCTGCGGCCGTTCTCCAGGTTGGCGCTGGTCACCTCGACCGGGAATTCCGTCCCGTCGGTGCGCCGCGCGACCATCCGGGTCGGCTTCGTGCGGGTGTCCTCGGCGGCTTCGCGCGGGCTGCGCATCGACCCGGGGATGCGCTTGGAGTCGAACGACGGCAGCAGGTCGAGCAGGCCCCGCCCGACCAGGCCGGTCCCGGGCGACTCGAAGGTCTCCAGCGCTATCGCGTTCGCGTTCACCACAGTGCCGTTGACGTCGACCAGCAGCAGCGCGTCGGGGAGGGCGTCGAGTATGGAAGCGAGGCGAGCAGCGCCTCTGGATGGCCTGCTGCTCACGAGACGCGTCCTCTCTGCTTACCGCTGCTGTTCTTGCCCCGGGCGGCCTGCCGCGCACGGCGTACTCCCGCCGGCGCCGTCAGCTGTCTTCACGGGCGGCCCATCTTGCCGCCACCCCCGGGACATGTCACTAGACCGAGTGTACGGGTCGGGCTCCCGGGCGCGGTCTCGGATGCCCATGTGGGGCTGTGCGTATAGGGGTTCGGATATGTGCGGGGTTTGTGTGGTGTGCGTCACGGGTGGGACGGCGCTTCGGGGTTCGCGGGGCCCTTGGCCCGGGCCGGGCTTGGGCGGTGGCGCGGCCCGGACGGACGCCGGCCCTCGCAGGGGCGCGCCCTGGCCACGCGCTGCTTGCCGGCCGCGCGGCGCGATCCCGGCCGGATGCAGGTAGCGGCCCTCGTGGAGCACGCCCCGGGCCACCGGCTCGGTTCGGGCCGCGAGCCGTGCCTCGAACCCGGTTGGGCTTACGCCGCGAGGGCCGGGCTTACGCCGCGAGCGCGGGCGGGCCGCCGGGTACGCCGTTGGTGGGGCAGGGG
>NZ_JAJSYW010000354.1:0-2507 GCF_036815005.1 Streptomyces sp. IBSBF 2435
CAGTAACCCCCTCCCCGCCCGCGGTGCCCACCCGGGGCTCGCGCCCCTGGGGGTTGCCGCTTCTTGTCACGTTCACAGTGCCGCCGCACTGCGGCTGGCGCGCAGTTCCCCGCGCCCCTGAGGGGTGCCCTCTGCGGCGGAGCCGGCGCCTTTCCGCGGGACCTCACCCTCTGTGGCAGAGGAGCCGTGCCCCACAGGGGCGCGGGGACGGCGCGGTGAACACGCACAGAGCGCGACTGTGAGGTCGGTGACAGGCGTCGCGCGGGACGCGGGGAACTGGACTTGCCGGTCCACTCCGGCGTACCTACCGTCGAAGACGTGACCCTCACCCGCAGAGGTGCCGCGACGCGGCACCGCATCATCGAGGGAGCCGCAGCCGAGATCCGCCGGCACGGCGTGCTCTCCGTGACGCTCGACGACGTCCTGGCGAGCACCGCGACCAGCAAGAGCCAGCTCTTCCACTACTTCCCCGGCGGGAAGGAAGAGCTGTTCCTGGCGGTGGCCCGCCACGAGGCGGCCAAGGTGCTCAGCGACCAGCAGCCCGAGCTGGGCGCGCTCACCTCCTGGACCGCCTGGCGGCACTGGCGCGACAAGGTCGTCGCCCGCTACCGCGAGCAGGGCCAGAACTGCCCGCTCAGCGTCGCGGTCTCCCAGGTCGGGCACGCGACCCCCGGCGCGCAGGCGGTGGCCACCGGACTGCTGGAGCGGTGGCAGGCCGAGATCGCCGCGGGCATCCGCCACATGCAGGGCGTCGGCGAGATGGACCGCGGACTGGACGCCGACCGCGCCGCGGCCGCGCTGCTGGCCGGCGTCCAGGGCGGAGTGCTGATCCTGCTGTCCACCGGCAGCCTGCGCCACCTCGAAGCCGCGCTGGACCAGGGCATCTCCCACCTGCGCGGGCGGGCCTCACGGGGTGAAGGTGGCCCGGGCGGTGTCGAAGGTGTCCCGGGTCTCCTCGACCCGGGTGATCAGGCCTGACACCCACACGTCGTACATCCGGCCGCCCTGCGTCCAGCACAGGTCGAAGACGCGCCGGGCGCCGCGGCCGTCGTTGAAACCGTCGTAGGTGAACTCCCAGAGCGCTGCCTCCTGGCCGTTCTGGGAGGTACGGGTGATGACGCCGTCGCGATAGCCGGGATAGATGCTGCCCGGGCCGCGCGCCACGACGTCCTGTCCGTGCATCACGGCGTACGGGCCGCCGGGATCGGGCGACTGCTCGCGCTCGCCGAAGCGGAAGGTGTGGTCGGGCGACCAGTAGTAGACCCGGGGCCTGAGTTCCTGCCGTACCCAGCCCGCCGGGAGCGCCACGGCGAAGCCGCGCTTGTCGGTGGTCGTACGGAAGCCGGCCGGGAGGACCGGGGCGGTGGCCGTCGGCGAGGGCGACGGTGTCGCGGGCGGGGTGGTCGTCGGTGCGGCGGTGGTGGTGACGGGTGGCGTGGTCCGCGGAGCCGAGGCGGCGCTGCCCCGGCCGTGGGTGACGACGAGCGCCGCGGTGGCGCCGGCGACGACCGCGATCATGACGGCCGCCGCCACCCCGGCCAGCAGCCGGCGCCGCCGGCCCCGCGGCTTCGGGTCCGCGGGCTTCTCGACCGGGAGTTCCGGGGTGGGCGCGTCGGGGGTCGGCGGCTCGACGCCGGTCTCCGCGTACGCGACCAGGACCGTCATCACATCGGCGGCGGCCATCCGGCGGGCCGGGTCGCGGTCCAGCAGGGCCTGAACGACCGGCAGCAGCGGGCCGACCGTGGCCGGCGGGGTGATGTCGCCGATCGCGACCGCGTGCACGATCTCGCCGATCGATTCGCGCTGGAAGGGCGAGTGGCCGTCGACCGCCGCGCACAGCAGCGCGCCCAGCGACCACAGGTCGGACTCCGGGCCCGCCGCCCGGCCGCCCGACATCCGCTCGGGCGCGGTGTATTCGGGCGAGCCGACGAAGGAGCCGGTCTCGCTGATCGTGGCGCTGCCCGGGATGCGGGCGATACCGAAGTCGGTGAGGACGACGCGGCCGGTGGCGTGGTCGATGAGGACGTTCGCGGGCTTGACGTCGCGGTGCTGGATGCCGTGCGCGTGCGCGGCGAGCAGCGCGCCCGCGACGGCCGCGCAGATCCTGGCGGCCTCGCGCGGCACCAACGGGCCGTCCTCGCGCAGGATCTCGGCCAGTGAGCGGCCGTCGATCAGCTCCATCACGATCCACGGGCGGCCGTCCTGCTCCACGACGTCGTACACGACGACCACGTGGGGGTGGCGGATACGGGCCACGCTGCGGGCCTCCCGCAGCGCGCGCTCGTGCTGGCGGCCGGACTCGACCTCGCTCAGCCCGGTGTGCGGGAGGTGCAACTCCTTGACGGCCACCTGGCGGTGGAGCAGTTCGTCCGTCGCCGCCCATACGGTGCCCATGCCGCCGCGGCCGAGGCGGTTGGTGATGCGGTAGCGGCCCGCGACCACATCCCCCGGTGCCGCGGCGTTCCGACCCCCGTCACTCGCCATCCCCCCATCATGCCGCACCCCTC
>NZ_JAJSYW010000355.1:0-2468 GCF_036815005.1 Streptomyces sp. IBSBF 2435
CCTCCGGGCTTTCCCTTCGTTGTGTCTCCGACTTTAGCAGAAGCTTTTCGGTCGGATTTACCAACCCCGTTCCGAGCACGCACGTTTCCGCGGGTCTCGTCGAGGCGGTTGTGCCAACGTACTGGACTCGTCTGTCCCGGAGCAAATCGGGGGTGGGGATCCGGACGGCCGTGCGATCGGTACGCCTCGGGCGGAATCACCACTTGCCATGACTTAGGCTGCTCACGCGGCTCGCCGTCCCGTGACAGGCTGCGACGGCGTTTTTGATCTCCGCATCTAGGAGGCTTCCCCATGACGACCGTTTCGTCTCCCCTCGCCGGCCGGGCCATCGGGCTCGCGGCAGTGCCCGACCCGGTGTTCTCCGGGGCGATGGTGGGTCCCGGTACGGCCATCGACCCGGTGCGCGAGCCCGGTGAGGCGGTGTCTCCGGTGGACGGGGTGATCGTCTCCCTGCACCCGCACGCCTTCGTCGTCGTGGACGACGCCGGCCACGGAGTGCTGACCCATCTTGGCATCGACACTGTTCAGCTCAATGGAGAGGGCTTCGAGCTGCTGGTGTCGAAGGGCGACACCGTGGCCCGCGGCGAGGCCGTCGTGCGCTGGGACCCGGCAGCCGTCGAGGCGTCGGGGAAGTCCCCGATCTGCCCGGTGGTCGCGCTGGAGGCCACCGCCGACGCACTGACCGAGCTGGTCGAGTCCGCCGACGTGGCGGCCGGTGACACTGTCTTCAGCTGGAAGTAGGCCGGTACCCATGGAGACAACGCTGCAGGGCGTCGGAGTCAGCCACGGTGTGGCGATCGGCGAGGTACGGCACATGGGTACGGCGGTTCTGGAGCCGCCGGCCAAGCAGATCGCGTCCGGGGACACCGCGCGTGAGCAGGGGCGGGCCCGGCAGGCGGTGGAGGCGGTGGCCGCGGACCTCAACGCCAGGGGCCAACTGGCCGGTGGTGAGGCGCAGGCGGTGCTCGAGGCCCAGTCGCTGATGGCGCTCGACCCGGAGCTGATGGCCGACATCGAGCGCAGGGTCGCGGTGGGCAGTACGGCCGAGCGTGCCGCCTACGACGCTTTCGCCTCCTACCGTGCGCTGCTCGCCGGCGCCGGCGACTATCTGGCCGGGCGGGTCGCGGACCTCGATGACGTACGGAACCGGATCGTGGCGCGGCTGCTGGGGGTGCCGATGCCGGGGGTGCCGGACAGTGATGAGCCTTATGTGCTGATCGCACGGGATCTGGCGCCGGCCGACACGGCGCTGCTCGACCCGGCGCTGGTGCTGGGCTTCGTCACCGAGGAGGGCGGGCCTACCAGTCACAGCGCGATTCTGGCGCGGGCGCTGGGTGTGCCCGCGGTGGTGGCGCTGCCGGGCGCTGGTGAACTGTCCGAAGGGACGGTGATCGCGGTGGACGGCAGCAGCGGCCAGGTGTTCGTCGAGCCGAGCGCGGAGCGGCGCGCCGCGTTGACCGAGGCGGCGGCCGAGCGCAAGGCGGCACTGGCCGCGTCGTCGGGACCGGGTGCGACGTCGGACGGGCACAGGGTGCCGCTGCTGGCGAATGTCGGCGGTCCGGCGGATGTGCCCGCCGCGGTGGCGGCGGGTGCGGAGGGCGTGGGGCTCTTCCGTACCGAGTTCCTCTTCCTGGACGACTCGGCGACGGCGCCGTCGCAGGAGCAGCAGGTCGAGGCGTACCGGCAGGTGCTGACGGCGTTCCCCGGCGGCCGGGTGGTGGTGCGCGTGCTGGACGCGGGCGCCGACAAGCCGCTGGACTTCCTGACGCCGGCGGACGAGCCGAACCCCGCGCTCGGTGTGCGCGGGCTGCGCTCGCTGCTGGACCATCCGGAGGTGTTGCGCACCCAGCTGCGGGCGCTGACGGCGGCCGCGGCCGGGCTGCCGGTGCATCTGGAGGTCATGGCGCCGATGGTGGCCGACCGGCAGGACGCGAAGGCGTTCGCCGACGCCTGTCGTGCGGCGGGACTCGCGGCGAAGTCCGGCGCCATGGTGGAGATCCCGTCGGCCGCTCTGCGGGCCATGTCGATTCTGCAGGAGGTGGAGTTCCTTTCGCTCGGCACGAACGATCTGGCGCAGTACACCTTTGCCGCCGACCGGCAGGTGGGCGCGGTCGCGCGGTTGCAGGACCCGTGGCAGCCCGCGCTGCTCGACCTGGTGGCGCTGGCCGCCGAGGCGGCCAAGGCCGAGGGGAAGAGCTGCGGTGTGTGCGGCGAGGCGGCGGCGGATCCGCTGCTGGCGTGTGTGCTGACCGGTCTCGGTGTCACCAGCCTTTCGATGGGTGCGGCGTCGATTCCTTATGTGCGGGCGACGCTGGCGAAGTACACGCTGGCGCAGTGCGAGCGAGCGGCGGCTGCGGCGCGGGCGACCGACAGCGCGGACGAGGCACGGCGGGCCGTGCAGGGTGTGCTGTCCGGCGAGTAGCCGGCGGGCGGCGGGGGCGGCGGGTCGTCGCCCCCTCCCGGGGAAG
>NZ_JAJSYW010000356.1:0-2447 GCF_036815005.1 Streptomyces sp. IBSBF 2435
GTGGGGGAGGGGGTGGTCGGTTATGTTCTGGCCATGGGTTATCAGGGGGAGGCCCGGCGTCCGGCGCCGGAACAGCCGGGCGCCGACGGGTGCTTGACGGTCGCGATACGGCTTCCCGTACGCGTCGTCGCGTTCGCCGTCGTCCTGCCGCTGCGGCTGCTGTGGGACCTGCTGGGCGCGATCGGCCGCGCGTGCCGCACCGCCCTGCTGTGGGTGTGGCGGCGCGTGCTGGCACCGCCCCTGGCGTTCGTGTGGCGCTACGCGGTCGTCCGGCCGCTGGCCGCCCTCTACCGCTTCGTCCTCGTGCCGCTCGTCGTCGCGCTGGACTTCCTGTGGCGCCACCTGGTCGTCCGGCCGCTGGACGCGCTCTGGCGGCACGTCCTCGTGCCGGGCGTGCGCGTGCTGATCGTCATACCCGCGGTCTGGGCGTGGCGGACGCTGGTCGTCCCGGCGGCGCGCGCGGTCGCGATCGCGTTCGCCTTCGTCGTGCGGTACGCGCTGGTCGTACCAGTGGCCTTCCTGGTGCGGTACGTACTGGTCGTGCCGGCGGCTTTCCTGGTGCGCTATCTGCTCGTGGTGCCGGGGGTCTTCGCCTGGCACTGGATCGTGGTGCCGGCGGCGCGTGCGGCCGGGATCGCGCTGGCCTTCGTGGTGCGGTACGTACTGGTGGTGCCGGCGGTCTTCGTGGTGCGGTACCTGCTGGTCGTGCCCTTGGTCTTCGTGGCGCGCTATCTGGTGGCGGTGCCGGTGGCCTTCGTCTGGCGCCGGATCGTCGTGCCGGTGGCCCGGGAGACCGGGGTGGCGCTGGTCTTCGCCTGGCGGGGGACGGCGTATGTGTCGCGGGCGGTCGGCCGCGCCCTGGCCTGGGCCGGCCGGATGCTGATCGCCGCACCGGTGGCCTGGGTCTGGCGCTCGGTCGTCGGCCCGGCGCTGCGGTGGTCCCGGCACGCGATCTGGCGGCCGGCCGTGGAAGCTGTCGCCGAGGTCCGGCGGGCCGTACGCAGGGCCTTCGCCGTCGCCCCCGCGCACCGCCCGCCGCCCGTACCGCCGCGCCGCAGGCCCGGGCCGTACCAGCCGCCCGCCGTAGCGCCGCCGGCCACCGCGCCGGCCGCGTACGAGCGGCCCGCCCCGGTGCCGTCATCCGAGCGGCGGGCCGACCCGCGCAAGGACTTCGGGCGCCGCGAGGACAGGCGCACGCCGCCGTCGCACCGCTGAGAGCCGGATCGCGGAAGGTTGTCCGCAGATGGGCGGGCGTGCGGCCGCGGGGCCGTGCTTCGCGGCGTAACCTTGGAGCGGACGACGTACACCCGACACGCACGTAGGGACTGAACGACACTGGGCAAGCGACAGCCCGAAGGCCCGCCGCCCGCACCGACGGTGCAGCGCATCCGTTTGCGCTACACCAAGCGAGGCCGCCTCCGGTTCACCAGCCACCGCGATTTCCAGCGCGCCTTCGAGCGGGCACTGCGCCGCGCCGAGGTGCCGATGGCGTATTCGGCGGGCTTCACGCCGCACCCGAAGGTGTCGTACGCCAACGCCGCGCCCACCGGCGTCGGCAGCGAGGCGGAGTATCTGGAGATCGGCCTGGCGCAGTTCCGCGACCCGGAGCTGCTGCGGGCGCTGCTGGACGAGTCGCTGCCGGCCGGGCTCGACGTGATCGAGGCGGTCGAGGCCCGCACCCCAGGGCTGGCCGAACGCCTCCAGGCGTCGGTCTGGCAGCTCAGGCTCGACGGTGTCGAGGTCGACGAGGCCCGGCGGGCGGTCGCGGCGTTCCTGGCCGCGGACACCGTGGAAGTACAGCGCAGCACCAAGAACGGCATCCGTACGTTCGACTGCCGGGCCGCGGTCACGCGGTTCGAGGTGACCGAGGGTCCGGACGACTTGGACGCGACGCGCCAGGATGCCGATAGGCCGCAGGACCGCGCCTGTGCGATACTGCGGCTGGTTGTACGACACCTGACACCTGCCGTACGACCCGACGACGTACTGTCCGGCCTCCATGCGACGGCCGACCTCGCGCCGCCGGTCCCCGCAGCGGTGACCAGGCTGGCGCAGGGGCCGCTCGACGAGGACACCGGTACGGTCACCGACCCGCTCGCGCCAGATCGCGACGCCGTGGCGGTGCCGGCCGGTTCCGCGTAGCCACGTCGTCACGCGCGTCGCCGACGCACCAGGGAGCCACCCGGGTCCGGCGCCGCTGACCACATGAGACTTTCGTCGGCCCCCGCACGGGCGGCCGACGAGCGACACAGCAGCTCCCGTGCGGCGCCCGCGCCCCGGAGGGCGGCCCCGCGATCCAAGCGGCCTGCCCCCTCCGACCTGGACGCGGCGCCCGGGAGCACGACGGGAGCAATGCCCGAATGCCCGACCAGACCGATCCTCAGCCCACCACGGACAACACCCCGGCGGAAGCCGCTCCGGCCCGCCGCCGGCGCGCCGCCTCCCGC
>NZ_JAJSYW010000357.1:0-2446 GCF_036815005.1 Streptomyces sp. IBSBF 2435
GGCGAAGTCCCCTGCGCGGGCGGCGGGGTGGTGGGCGAGCCGGTGCAGTGCGCGGCGGAAGTGGTCGATGAAGGCGGTGGCCTGCTCGGGGCCGGTGTTCTCGGTCCGGTGGTCGAGCCGCACCGTGCAGTCGGGCCAGTCGGCGCGGATCTGGAGGGTGCGTTCGAAGGTGCTCGCGGTGTTCGGCGAGACGAAGTCCCAGTCGGCGGTGAGGCCGGGTATGTCCAGGTCGAGGTCGCGGGGCGCCCGGGGGAAGGACAGGCCGAGCTGGGTCAGGGCGGGCCGGGCGCAGGGGTCCGCAAGCGCCCTGGTCAAGTCCGGGAAGGGTATGTGGCGGCGGGTCCGCAGCCGTGCCACGGCGGCGGCGGCCTCGGCCATCAGGTCGTCGCCGGTGGCCGCCGGGTCCAGCGGCAGGTCGGTGGGGACCACGTTGATCTGGGCTCCGGCCACGTCCCGGGTCTCCGGCACGCTCACGTCGGCGGCGACAGCCAGGGGTACGTGGCGGTTGCCGTAGGCGGCGAGTTGGAGGCCGAGGGCGGCGACCAGGGCGGTGAACGTCGTGGCCCGGTGACGGGCGGCCAGCGCCCGCAGCGCCTCGACGTCGGGGCGGGCGATCAGGACCTGGTCGCTGCACCGCACTCCCCCGCCGGAGGGGGCGGTGGTGCCGGGCAGCAGGAGCGGCTCGGCGCACGCGGGCAGCACCCGGGTCCAGTGCGACCGCGCGGCGGCCGTCGTGGCCGGGTCGGGGACCGCGGCGGCCGGGCGGGCCAGTGGCGCCGCGAGCGGTGGCGCGGTGCCCGAGCGCGCGGCGCGGAGCGCGGCGGTGAGGTCGCGGGCCACCAGGAACTTGCTGCGCCCGTCGAATCCGGCGTGGTGCAGCGACATCACGAGGGTGGCGCGGTCGCGGCCGTGGTCGAGCAGGGCGAAGCGGATCGGGCCGTCGGCGGCCAGGTCCCAGCCGCGGGTCTGCTCGGTCCGCTCCCACCAGGACCTCACCGCGCGGCGGGGGCCGCCGGGCGCGTCGGGCAGCGGCAGCGTGTCGCGGCGGAAGGAGAGGGCCTGGGCCGCCGGCAGGACGAGCAGGCGGACGCCGGCGGGGGTGGCGCGCATGACGGACCTCAGGGGTTCGTGCCGGTGCAGGACCGCGAGGGCGGCGGTGCGCACGTGCCGTTCGTCCAGCGGCCCGGTGAACGCCACCGCGAGGTAGCCGCTGTTGCTGGCCGCGCCGGCGGTCTGCTCCTCGGTCCACAGGGCCAGTTGGGCCGCGGTCAGCGGCACGCCGGCCGTCGCGGGGGACGTCACGGCCGCTCCCCGCGGCCGGGGCGCCGGGTGCGGCGGGCGGCGAGGTCGGCCGTGACCAGCGCGGTGACCGCGTCGCGGTCGATCTTCCCGCTGGGGGTGCGGGGCAGCCGGGGCAGGACCGTCAGGCCGAGCGGGACGAAGGCGGCCGGCAGCACCTGGGCCAGGGCGTGCAGCACCTCGCGTTCGTCCGGTGGCGCCGCGCCCTGGTCCACGACGACCGCCGAGCGCAGGCTCCGGGCACCGGAGGGGTTGGTGACGGCGACGGTGACGGCCGCGTCGATGCCGGGCCGGCGCAGCAGGTGCGCGTCGACCTCCAGCGGATCGACGCGCAGGCCGCGGATCTTCACCTCGGTGTCGAGGCGGCCGAGGTAGTGCACCCGGCCGTCCTGGACGCGCACCAGGTCGCCGGTGCGGAACGCCCGGGTGTGGCCCCGCGGTGTCGGCGCGATGCCGGTGTAGCGGCGGGCGGTCAGTTCAGGGCGCTGGTGGTAGCCGTCGGACAGCGGCAGACCGGTGACGAGGAGCTCACCGGTGGCGGGGCCGTCGCCGGGCCGCGGAGCGACCACCACCTCGCAGCCCGGCAGAGGCACACCGATCGGCGGCAGATCGGGCCAGTCCTGCGGGGGACCGGTCAGGACATGCGAGGTGACCATCGCGGACTCGCTCTGCCCGTAATGGTTGACCAGCCGGCATCCCGGGAGACGCGCGAACAGGGCACGGATCTGCGGTGTGCACAGCATCTGCTCACCCGCGGCATTGACCTCGCGCAGACACAGACCACCGGGCAGCCGGACGGCCGCCACCGCCAGCATCTGAAGAGCGACAAACGGCACGAACAACCGCTCGATGCGCTGGTGGGCCAGCCAGGCCAGGAGTTCGGCCGGTTCGCGGCGCAGCCGTTCGGGGACGATGACCACTGTTCCGCCGCCGCGCAGTGTGCCCAGGATCTCCTGGAAGCTGACGTCGAAGTTGAGCGGGGCGAACTGCGCGGTCCGCAGGTCGCCGCGGGGCGAGTGGCCGGCCTGCCACTCGACCATGGCGTCCAGGCAGCGGTGGGTGACGGACACGCCTTTGGGCCGGCCGGTCGATCCGGAGGTGTAGATGGTGTAGACGGCGCGGTCCGGGCGGCACTGCGGGGGCGGGG
>NZ_JAJSYW010000358.1:0-2445 GCF_036815005.1 Streptomyces sp. IBSBF 2435
GCCGGGCGCGGTGGAGGGGTGGCGGCGGCAGGTGCCGCAGTAGCCGGTGGCGGTGATGGTGCCCGCGCAGGGGCGGTGCGGGCACGGTGTGCCGGTCGCGGTCATGACGGCGTACCCCCTTCGTGGCGGTCCCCGACATCCGCGACGGGGACGTGGGCCGGGCCTTCGGCGGCCCGCGGATGGCCCGTACCGTCCGGCGGCGGCTGGCCCGGCCGGTCCACCAGGTCCAGGAAGCGGCGTACCGCCGCCTCGGCCGCCGGTACGCGGCAGGGCCGTTCGTACAGCAGCCGGTGCGCGGTGAGGTAGAGGTCGTCCGCCTCCAGGTTCTCGCCGCGGGCGGCGCCCTCCTCGTGCAGCCTGCGGTACGGGCCGAGCAGTCCGCGCAACTCGTCCCGGCGGAACCGCAGTTCGCGCAGCGCGGCGACGGCGGCCGGCAGCCGCTGCTCGGCGCGGGCCGCCATACGCTCGTAACGCGCCAGGTCCGGGGCCTCGTCGGGCGGGCCGGCGAAGGCGCCCTGGCCGCCCGTCAGTTCGGCGCGGGCGGCCATCACATGGATCAGCGCGTCGACGGCCCGGTCGGTCAACTCCTCGGCGCCGTGCACCCGGGCCATCAGGCCGTCGAGTTCGCGGGCCGGCGCCCCGGTGATCCGCAGCAGCCTCTCGCCCAGCCGCACCCGGCGCTCCTGGGCGGGGCGCAGCAGCAACTCCTCCCGGGCACGCGCGAAATGGGCGCCCGCGGTGCGGAAGACCAGCAGCACCCGGCTGCCCCTGGCGACCAGCAGCGCGAGCAGGTCGAGCAGCGACGCCGGGTCGGCGGCGGCGTCGACGCCGACCACCACGAGGGTGATGGTCACCCGGGCCGCCGCTATACGCTCGGCGACCGGCAGGTCAAGACGCTGCCACAGGCCCATCCGGCGGGCGATCCGCTCGGCGACCTCGTCGGTGCCGCGCCCGCTCACCTGGAGGGCCAGGTCCAGGCCGCCGGCCGCGGGCACGGTCCCCGGCGCGTCGAGCGACACGCGCCCGGTGGAGACCCGGCTGCGCAACTCCCGGTCGGCCAGGGTGATCGCCCGCCGCAAGGTGGCCGCGCGTGCCGGGTCGGCGTCGGGCACCAGGCTGATCTTGACCTGCCGGGCGGCGCCGTCGCCGCGTATCCGGGCGTCGCCGCGCAGCCACCGCGCCAGCCGCTCGGCGAACGGCTCGTCGAGCAGCGACCGGTCGTCGCCGGTCTCCGGCGAGCGCAGTTCCTCGTCGACCGCGGTCTGTCCGACGGTCCACTCGCCGACCTCGGGCAGGTGCTGCACGACGGTCTCCGCCGGGCTCATGAAGCTGTAGCCGCCGCCCTCTTCCGGCGCGCTGGCCAGCACCATGCCGATGACCCGGTCGGTGGCCAGGTCCACCACCCCGCCGCCGCTGAATCCCGGCCTGGCCAATTCCGCGGGGCTCGGCGGCCGGAGCTGCACCTGCCCGTCCCGGCCGCAGCCACCGACGATGGTGGCGGGCAGCCACAGGCCGCCGTTGTACGCGGCGGGGAAGCCGTACATCCGCACCTCGCGGCCCGGCGCGGACACCCGGTGCAGCGTGGTCGCCTCGGCGGCGGGGCGCGGCCGGTCGAGTTCGAGCAGCGCCACATCGCCGCTGGGGTCCCCGTCGGCGTCGCGCTTCTCCGGCCGGTAGGCGCCCCCGGTGACCCTGGCGGCCACCCTCGGCACCTGTATTCCCGCCGCGCCGACGAATTCCGCGGTGACCTCTTCGTCCCGCCCCACCACATGCGCGCAGGTCAGGACCCGGTCAGGGCTCAGCAGAATTCCACTGCCCGCGATCTTGCCATTGGCCCGCCGAAGGCGCACCGCCCAGGGCGGGGTCGCCAGGGAGGACCCGATACCGAATCCCCCGTCGGCCTCCATGCCGTGCACCATACGCCTGACGCAGCGTCATGTCCCGCCGAAAGACCTACACTTGTCCCCTTATCCGTGGATCACCCCTGGGGGCAGCCGCCGTGGAACCGCCGTCCTTCGTCGGCTTGGCCGAGGTCATCCAGCAGATACGCGGCGAGCTCGAACAGGCCAGGGCAGCCGCCGAGGACGAGCAGATCGGCTTCACGGTCGACAAGGTCAGCCTCGAATTCACCGTCCAGGTCCACCGCGCGGGCACCGCGGGCGGCGGCCTGCGCATCGGCGTGGTGACCGCCGAGCTGGGCGGCTCGGTCGACAAGGGCACCACCCACCGCGTCCAGGTCGACCTCGAACCCCACAACGGCTCGGGCCGCCTCAACGTCTCCCGCCAGGGCCGCTGACGCCGCCGGTTCCGGCGTGCTCAGCCGCTTGCGGGGTCGAGGCCGGCGAGGACGCGGCCGGCCCGGTGCCGCCAGGGACAGGCCGACGTAGCCCTGGCCGACGACGACCGCGCGGGCGGGGCCGGGCGCGGGGGGCGACGGGTCCGGCC
>NZ_JAJSYW010000359.1:0-3492 GCF_036815005.1 Streptomyces sp. IBSBF 2435
GGACAACCCGGGGGGCGGCGCGTAGCCGAGTGTTCGCGTGTTCTTCACCCGGCTCACCGTCCCCGCGTTCCCCGGCCCCTCCTAGCTTTGGCATGCACACCGCACGCTCCGTGCCGTGCGCCGCAGCACCCCGTACCGCCCCGTACCTCGCACGTCCGATGCCCGACCCCCCTCACCGGAGGTAACCCGTGCGCAGCCGCAGCCGTACCGCTCTGTTCACCGCCGGCGGCCTCGCCGCCGCCAGCGCCGGCCTGTGGGCCGGCCTCGGCGGGAACGCCCAGGCGGCAGGCTCCGTCCCCACCCCCGACCACACCGTGGTGGTGGTCCTGGAGAACCACGCGTACAGCCAGGTGATCGGCAGTTCCAGCGCCCCGTACATCAACTCGCTCGCGTCGGGCGGCGCCAACCTCACCCAGAGCCACGCCATCACCCACCCCAGCCAGCCGAACTACTACGCCCTCTTCTCCGGCTCGACCCAGGGCGTCACCGACGACAGCTGTGTGACGGCCGGCTTCAGCAAGGCGGCGAACCTGGGCTCCGAGGTGACTGCGGCGGGACACACCTGGGGGACCTACAACGAGACGCTGCCCAGCCAGGGTTCGACGGTCTGCAAGAGCGGCAACTACGCGCAGAAGCACAACCCGTGGTTCGGCTTCTCCAATGTGCCGACCTCGACCGCGAAGACCTTCGCGCAGTTCCCCACCGACTACTCGACGCTGCCGACGGTGTCCTTCGTGGTGCCGAACCTGTGCAGCGACATGCACGACTGCTCGGTGTCCACCGGTGACACCTGGGTCAAGAACAACCTCGGCGCGTACGCGACCTGGGCGAAGACCCACCACAGCCTGCTCGTGGTGACCTTCGACGAGGACAACTCGCTCAGCGGCAACCGCATCCCGACGGTGCTCTACGGGCAGCCGGTCGTCGCGGGCAGCTCCAGCGGAACCACGTACAACCACTACAACCTCCTGCGGACGCTGGAGGATCTCGCGGGGACGTCCACGCACGCCGGCCAGGCGGCGTCCGCATCGGACATCACCGGCATCTGGACCAGCTGACCGATGTACGTCAGCGAGAGCCGCGCGAGCACACCAGCGGCCTCGGGGGGGGGGGGGGGGGGGGGGGGGGGGGGGGGGGGGGGGGGGGGGGGGGGGGGGGGGGGNAGTCGAGTTGGAGGGAGACCTCCACGGTCTGGGTCGCGACGACGAGACCGCCGCGGGGGGCCCCCCCCCCCCCCCCGCCCCCCGGTCCGCCGTCGCCTCCACCGTGCTCGCGCTCGGCGCGGTCAGCCTGATCACCGACGTCTCCTCGGAGATGGTCACCGCGGTGCTGCCGCTCTACCTGGTCACCGGACTCGGCCTGTCCCCGCTGGGCTTCGGTCTGCTCGACGGCGTCTACAACGGTTTCAGCGCCCTGGTCCGGCTGGTCGGCGGCCACCTCGCCGACCGCGGCGGTCGGCACAAGCAGGTCGCCGCCTTCGGCTACGCCCTGTCCGCGCTGTGCAAGCCGCTGCTGCTGGCCGTCCACACGCTGCCGCTGATCGGCGCGGTGCTGGCCGCCGACCGTACCGGCAAGGGCCTGCGCACCGCGCCCCGCGACGCGCTGATCTCGCTGTCCTCGCCGCCGCAGTCCCGCGGCCGGGCCTTCGGGGTGCACCGGGCGATGGACACGACGGGGGCGCTGCTGGGGCCGCTGGTCGCCTTCCTGATCCTGCGGCAGGCGGCGGACGGCTACGACGCGGTGTTCACGGTGAGCTTCTGCGTGGCCGCGGTGGGCGTCCTGGTGCTGCTGCTCTTCGTCCCGACCCGCACGCGGGAGGCGGCCGAGGCTTCGGCGCCGGGCGGGGCTTCGGCTCCCGGCGGGGCTTCGGCTGCTGTCCCGACCTCCGGGAGCGGTGCCGCCCGGCCGTCGCTGCGGGCCGCCGTCGCGCTGCTGGGGCGGCGCGAGTTGCGCGGGCTGGCGCTGTGCGCGGTGGCGCTCGGCCTGGCCACGGTCAGCGACTCCTTCGTCTACCTGCTGCTCCAGCGCCGCCTGGGGGTGCCCGACCGCTGGTTCGCGCTGCTGCCGCTGGGCACCGCGGCGGCCTTCCTGCTGCTCGCCGTGCCGCTCGGCCGCTGGGCCGACCGGGTCGGCCGCTGGCGGGTCTTCGTCGGCGGCCACCTCGCGCTGCTGCTGGCGTACGGCCTGCTGCTGGCCCACCTGCGGGCGGGCGTACTCCCGTACGCGGTGCTCGCCCTGCACGGCACCTTCTACGCGGCCACCGACGGTGTGCTGATGGCGGCGGCGGCCGGTTCCGTACCGGCGGCGCTGCGCTCCAGCGGGCTGGCGCTGGTGCAGACCGGGCAGGCGGCGGCCCGTTTCTGCTGCTCGATCGCCTTCGGCGCGGCCTGGACCGCGTTCGGCGACCGGTCGGCGCTGGCCGGCGCCGCGGTGGCGCTGCTGGCGAGCGTGGCGCTGTCGGTACGGCTGCGGCCCGCGGAGGCGGTATGAGCCAGGGGGCGGTCGACGGCGACCGGATCAGTACGCGCGCCCGGCTGCTGGTGCTGCTGGCCGGGGTCGTGGTGCTGGCGACGGTCGCCGGGGGCGCGGTCTGGCGGGCCGCGGACCGGGCCGACCGCAGGAACCAGGTGCAGGCGGGCGGCCCCGCGGTGCACGCCGGTACGGTGTCGCTGGCCGCCTCGGGCCCGCCGCGTATCGTCTTCCGCTCGATGGCGTGGGGGCCGCACCGCGACGAGCTGGCCAGCGTCCCGGCCGCCGCGCCCGCCGGACCGCGCACCGCCTCCGGCGTGGCCTGCCTGCGCTTCTACGCGGCGGGCGGCACCGGGATCTGCCTCCAGGCGGAGCGCGGCGCGGTCAACGACAGCTACCGCGCGCTGGTGCTGGACTCCCGGCTGCGCACCACCCGCCGGGTGGACCTGGCCGGCATCCCGACCCGGGCGCGGGTGTCACCGAGCGGGCGGATGGCCGCCTGGACGGTCTTCGTGGGCGGCGACTCCTACGCGGGCACGAACTTCTCGACCCGCACCTCGATCCTCGACACCCGCACGGGAGCCCTCCAGCCGACCCTGGAGGACTACGCCGTGACGCGCGACGGCAAGCGGGTACGGGCCGCCGACGTGAACTTCTGGGGCGTCACCTTCGCCGACGACACGCGTTTCTACGCCACGATGGCCACCGGCGGCCGCACGTATCTGATCCGGGGCGACGTCCGGGCGCGGACCGCGGTGACCCTGCGGGAGAACGTCGAGTGCCCGTCGCTGTCCCCCGACGGGACCCGGATCGCGTTCAAGAAACGCGTCAAGAACCTCCCGGCCGACGCCCCTTGGCGGCTCTACGTCCTCGACCTGGCCACCCTGCGCGACCATCCCACCGCCGAGACCCGCAGCGTGGACGACCAGGCCGTATGGACCGACGACCACACCCTGGCGTACTCGATGCCCGGCGACTACGGCTCCGACCTCTACACCGTCCCCGCCGACGGCTCCCCCGCCC
>NZ_JAJSYW010000360.1:0-2201 GCF_036815005.1 Streptomyces sp. IBSBF 2435
GGGCGGGGCGGGGCGCGGACGGCGGGGTCAGTCCCGGTGCATCAGGGGGGCGATCTCGCGTTCCCCGACGCGCTCGCGCAGGGCGGGGTCGGTGACACCGAGGCCCGGCCGGTCCGCCAGGCACAGCACACCCACCTTGCCGATGTGCCGGTTGGCCTGTAAGAGGCGGGCGGCCTCGCCCACCTCGGCGAGCGGGTACGTGACGGACAGCGCGGTCCTGATCGCTCCCAGGCCGATGAGCCGGTTGGTCTCCCACTGCTCCTGGAGGTTCGCGCCGTGGCTGCCGATGATGCGTTTGAGCCGCATCCACAGGTAGCGGTTGTCGAACTCGTGCCGGTAGCCCGTGCTGGAGCCGCAGGTGACCACGGTTCCGCCGCGGCGCACGACGAAGACCGACACGCCGAACGTGGCGCGGCCGACGTGCTCGAAGACGACGTGCGGGTCCTCGCCCACCTGGGAGCGGATGATCCTGCCGAGGCGTTTGCCGGCTTCCACGACCTCGGCGGGGGTGTCCCCGCCCAGGCCGATCTCCTGGCGGTCGATGACGACCTCGCAGCCGAGCCTGCGGGCGGCCTCGGCTTTCCGGGGGCCGCTGACCACGCCCACCGGGATGCCGCCGCCGTTGCGCACGAACTGTGCGGCGTAGACGCCCAGGCCGCCGGTGGCCCCCCAGATGAGGACGACGTCGCCCTGCTTGATGCGCGCGCCGCGGTCACCGACCAGCATCCGGTAGGCCGTCGCGGCGCACAGCGGGTTCACCGCGGCTTCCTCCCACGTCAGGTGGGGCGCTTTGGGGAGGAGCTGGCTGGCTCGGGCGACGGCGTAGTGGGCGAGGCCGCCGAAGTTGGTCTCGAAGCCCCAGGCCCGCTGGTCGGAGCCGAGCATGCCGTCGCCGTGGGTCGCCGGCTCCTCCGCGTCGACGTAGGCGGTGGCCACGACGACGTGGTCGCCCGGGTGCCAGCGGCGGACCCCTGACCCGGTGCGGACCACGATGCCGGCGGCGTCCGACCCGAGGACGTGGTGGGGCAGGTCGTGGCGGGCCGACCAGGGGTCCTGGCGGGCGTAGTGCCGCAGGAACGCGAAGGTGGGCACCGGCTCGAAGATGGCCGACCAGACGGTGTTGTAGTTGATGCCGCTGGCCATGACGGCCACGACGACCTCGTCGGGGGCGAGTTCGGGCATCGGGACCTCGCCGACGCGCAGTGACTTGCGCACGTCCTTGTCCGCGACGCCCTCGAACAGTCCGATGTCGTCGGCGCGCACGTGGGCCGCGGTGTACTGCGCGGGCAGCGGCAGGGCCGCCAGCTCCTCGCCCGCCGCTCCGGCCAGGACCGCCTCGGTCATCGCTTCCATGTCGTACTCCCCCTTCGGTTCACGGGTTGTCGCCGGGTGCGCGGACCGTGTCGATCCGCCCCGGCAGGGTGTGGCCGCCGATGTGCTCCCGCAGGTGGGCCCGCAGGACCGCGGTCGGCAGCGTCGTCACGGCGACGGCGACGGCGACGGTGCCGCGGGGGGTGGCGCGGGCCTCCACACGCGCGGCGTCCACCCCGGGGCAGGCGGCGAGCACCCGCTCGACGAGCGGCACGTCGATGAAGCCGCGGTGGCGCAGCCAGCGCCGCCCGTCGCGGCCCAGGTACTCCAGGCGGCCGTCCGGTGTGATCCGTCCGAGGTGCCCGGTGAGTGCCGGCGCCGCGGTGCCGGGCCCGCTGGTGACGGCGATCCGGCCGGGTACGCCGGCGGGCAGGGCGCGCCCGTCGGGTCCGTGCACGGTGGCCGTCCGGCCGGGTGCCGGGGTCAGCAGCGGCGGCCGGACCGGGTCGGCGCCGGGCAGGGCGGCCCAGCCGTGCACGGTGCCGTCGTCGATCCAGTGCGCGCCCAGCACACGGCCGTCGCCGGACCAGCGGGCGAGTGCGGCGGTCAGGCGCAGTTGATCGAAGGGGACGACGAGTTCCCGGACGCCAGGCGCGGCGCGGGAGGCGGTGCCGGCGGCGGCCAGCGGTGCGCACAGCCGCCGCACGGGGGCGCCGCCGGGGGGCGGCCCGCCGGTGGTGAAGGCCGTGCCGCGCAGCCGGGCCAGGGCGGCCTCGACCGGCTGCGCGGCGTCCGGCGGCCCCTGCCACCAGGTGGGTCCTGCCGGTCCAGGGGCGGACGGGAGGGCGGCCGCCGTGCTGCTCGCGGCGTCCTGCGGGCCTGCGGGGCGG
>NZ_JAJSYW010000361.1:0-2198 GCF_036815005.1 Streptomyces sp. IBSBF 2435
GGGGAGCGGTCCGGCGGGGCGCGTACGGCGCGGACGCGCCTCAACCGGCACGCCGTACGAGGCGGCCGCCCGTGACCGCCCGGGGCACGCCGACTGCCCGGGTGTTGCCCTCGTACCTCTCCTCGCGTACCGGCGGCGGTCCTACCGTCGTGGCGTGACGCCACCCACAGCCTCTTCCGGCGCCGGAGCGCCCGGCCTCGACATCCCGGCGGTGACGGTGATGCCGGGCAGCACCGCCTCGACCGTTCTGACCGTCCGCAACGACAGCGACATCGTTGAGGCGTACACCCTGGAGGTCGTCGGCGACTGCGCGGCCTGGTCCGTCGTGGAACCCGAGCGGGTCTCCCTCTACCCGGGCACCTCCGAGACGGTGACCATCCGCCTGAACCCGCCGCGCTCACCCGGCATCCGTGCCGGTGACGTTCCCCTGGGCGTACGGGTGCTGCCCGCGGAACACCCCGAGTCCGTCACGGTGCCCGAGACCACCGTGCACATCGAGGAGTTCCACGAACTGCGCGCGCAAGTGCTGCCGCGCCGCCGGCGCGGCTGGCTGCGGGGCCGCTACCGGGTGGCCGTGCAGAACGCGGGGAACTGCCCGGCCCAGGTGTCCTTCACGCCCGAGCAGGCGGGGGAGGAGCTGCGGTTCGCCTTCGCACCCGCCCAACTGAGCCTGGAGCCGGGTGAGTCGGCGCAGACCCGGCTGCGGGTACGCGCGGCCGGCCGGCCGGTCTGGTTCGGCAGGCAGGTGGTCTGGCCGTTCACCGTGAACGTCAGCGACGCCGCGGTTGCGCAGGACGCCGACCGGGCCGCGGCCGTCCCCGCGCCGGTGCTGGACGCGCAGTTCGCCCAGATCCCGGTCTTCCCGAAGTGGCTGCTCGCCCTGCTCGCGCTCCTGATCGCCCTGGTGGTGGCCTGGTTCGCCCTCGTACGCCCCGCCGTGCGCAGCACCGCCAAGCAGGCCGCCGACGCGGTGGCGCACCAGAGCCCGGCGTCCCCCGGCGCCAAGAACGGGCAGTCGCCGGCCACCGGTTCCGGCAGCAGCGGTCCGCAGGCCGGCGGCCAGGGCGGGAGCGCGCAGCCGGGCACGGGAACGCAGTCCGGCGGAAGCACCGGCGGTACGGCCGGCGGCCTGCCGGACTCGCGAACCCTCACAGTGCAGGTGTCCGGCGGGCAGAGCCAGACCAGGTCCTACAAGGTTCCCGCGGGCAAGATCTTCGGCATCACGGACGTCGTCGTCGCCAACTTCCAGGGTGACGAGGGGGTGATGACCATCATCTTCGGCGGCCGGACGATCACCAGCATCGCGCTGGAGACCTTCCGAAACCAGGATTACCACTGGGTCACCCCCATCGAGATCCCCGAGAACGCGACCGTCACGGCGAAGGTGCAGTGCGTGAAACCGGGCACACTGGCCACCGGTGTTCAGAAACAGCAGTGTGACGAGATCCTGAACGTGAGCGGTGTGCTCATCAACACGCGGCAGTGACGCGTGCCTCGTTGGGTCATCGTTCACCTGGTGGGGCGCAGGAGGAAGGGGAATTCACCGCTTCGTCCGAAAATCGACAGAGTGGTCCGGTCGCGGAATCATGACGTCGCCGAAACCCGGCATGCCCGAACGTGGTGCCCGGTGCGGCTTTCCGCGCAACGCCGAGCAGCGCGTCGGCACAAGCGGATCGGTCAGTTTTCGAATGGTTCGAGCCGTCGCCGCCCTTCACGCCGCAGTCCCCTACGCCGCCGGCCCTCGGTGCCGCCGTCCTTCGACGCGACCGTCCCTCAGCGCTGTTGTGCCGACGGCTCGTGTGTCGCGAGTGCGGCCGTCACCAACAGCGCGGGGATCACCGGGGTGCCCAGATGGACCCAGCGGAAGGCGGCGCCTGCCGCCGCCGCGCCGACGGTGAAGAGCACGGCCGTGCCCACGTTGCGCCACACGACCCGTCCCTGCGTGACGAGGACGGCGACCGTCGAGGTCACCATGCCGGTCAGGTAGCCCGTCGTGACCTCACCGTCGGCGGAGATCCGGATGGCGCCGTTCTGACAGCCCATCGCGGCGGCCGTCAGCACGAGGAGCGCCGCGCGTTGGGCCGCGTCCGGGGACCCTTCCCAGTACAGCCAGCCGAAGACCACCAGCCACAGCGCGGCCGTTTCGATCAGCAGCCCGCCGAGCAGCCCCCGGCCCGTCTCATATAAAAAAAACCGAG
>NZ_JAJSYW010000362.1:0-2197 GCF_036815005.1 Streptomyces sp. IBSBF 2435
CCCCCCCCCCCCCCCCCCCCCCCCCCCCCCCCCCCCCCCCCCCCCCCCCCCCCGATCCGGTCGGTGAGCAGCTCGTAGTGCGTGCAGCCGAGCACGAGCGCGCGTACGCCCATCGGGGTCAGTGCCGCCGCCGCGGCGACCGCGGCGTCCACCGCGGCGCTGTCACCGGCCTGCACGGCTTCGGCGAGCCCGGGGCACGGCACCTCGGTGATGTCCGCGGCGCCGCCGAATTCGGCGATCAGCCCGCGCTGGTAGGCGCTGCCCGTGGTGGCGGGCGTCGCCCAGATGGCGACCGCGCCGCCGCCCGCCGCGGCCGGCTTGATCGCGGGCACGGTGCCCACCACCGGCAGGGCCGGCTCCAGCGCGGCCCGTACCGCCGCCAGCGCGTGCACCGACGCGGTGTTGCAGGCCACGATCAGCACGTCGGGACCGCGTTCCGCCGCCGCCAGCGCACACCGCAGGGCGCGTTCACCGACGTCCTGCACGGTCCGCAGCCCCCAGGGCATACCGTCCGGATCGCACGACAGCACCAGATCGGCGTCCGGCCGCATCCGGCGTACGGCCGCGGCGGCGGCCAGCAGTCCGAGGCCGGAGTCCACGAGGGCGATCTTCATCCACTCACCCTACGCGGCACGGCGACCGCGCCACCGCCCGGCACCCGTCGTACGGCAGACTGCCGCGAGTGACGGTGACGACAGTGATCGCAGGGCTGTCCCTGCTGGTGTGGGTGTGGCTGCTGCTGGGACAGGGCTTCTTCTGGCGCACGGACGTACGGCTGCCGCGGCACATTGCCGAGCCCTCCGCATGGCCGACGGTGGCCGTCGTGGTGCCCGCCAGGGACGAGGCGGCGGTGCTCGGGCTGAGCCTGCCGTCGCTGCTGGCGCAGCAGTATCCAGGGCGGGCCGAGATCTTCCTGGTCGACGACGGCAGCACCGACGGGACCGGGGACGTCGCCCGTGAACTGGCCGAGCGGCACGGCGGGCTGCCGCTGACCGTCTCCTCCCCCGGCGAGCCGCCGCCCGGCTGGACCGGCAAGCTGTGGGCCGTACGCCACGGCGTCGGGGGGGGGGGGGGGGGGGGGGGGGGGGGGGGGGGGGGGGGGGGGGCGGGGGGGGGGGGGGGGGGGGGGGGGGGGGGGGGGCGGGCGGGGGGGGGGCGCGCCCCCCCCCCCCCCCACCGGGGCGGAGTATCTGCTGCTCACCGACGCCGACATCGCGCACCGCCCGGACAGTCTGCGCGCCCTGGCCGCAGCGGCGGTCGGCGCGGACCTCGACATGGTGTCGCAGATGGCCAGGCTGCGGGTCGAGACCGGCTGGGAGCGGCTGATCGTCCCGGCGTTCGTCTACTTCTTCTCGCAGCTCTACCCCTTCCGGTGGATCAACCGCCGACGCGGGCGCACCGCGGCGGCGGCAGGGGGCTGCGTCCTGATCCGCGCCACGGCCGTCGACGCGGCGGGCGTCCCCGACAGCATCCGGCAGTCCGTGATCGACGACATCGCCCTGGCACGGGCGGTCCGGCGCTCGGGCGGGCGGATCTGGCTCGGCCTCGCCGACCGCGTCGACAGCGTCCGCCCCTACCCGGACCTCGGCGAACTGTGGCGGATGGTCTCCCGCAGCGCCTACGCCCAGCTCCGCCACAGCCCCGCGGTGCTCCTCGGTACGGTGCTCGGCCTCGTCCTGATCTACCTCGTCCCCCCGGCCGCCGCCATGGGCGGCGCCGCCACCGGTACGTGGCCGCTGTGCGCGCTCGGCGCCGCCGCGTGGGCCGTCATGACGGCGACGTATCTCCCGATACTGCGCTACTACGGCCAGCGGCGGTGGCTCGCCCTCACGCTTCCCTACACAGCCGCGCTGTACCTCCTCATGACCGTCGACTCCGCCGTCCAGCACTACCGCGGCCGCGGAGCGGCCTGGAAGGGCCGCACCTACTCCCGACCCGACCCGACCTAGCCCCTCCGGGGGTTGCCCCTGTCCGCCCGCCCCCGGGCCAGGGGTCCCGCGCTACTCCTGCGCAAGGGGTACGCCTCCCCGGCGCGCCGGGGTTCTGACGGCTCCCCTCGGTGAGGGGGCGCCCGCCCAGGGGTCGCTGTCCGCACACGACGGTCGCGCTCGGCTGGCCGTGCAGGTCCTCGCGCCGCTGAGAAGGCACCCCCATGCCGCAAGGGAAGCCGCACCACCCCCCGTGCCCCGGGGAAGGG
>NZ_JAJSYW010000363.1:0-2139 GCF_036815005.1 Streptomyces sp. IBSBF 2435
GCCCGGCCCGAGCCACCTGCCCCGTCTTGAGCGCCGCGGCCAACGCCGCCCCCTTCCCCGGCGGCACCCGCAACAACAACCGCTCACCGCCGGCCGCCACCGCCACAGGCCCGAGCAAATCCGTGCCCTCCGGCAACCGCACCAGCGCCAGCAACTCGGCCACCGCCCCGGCCGGCCCACTGATCGACGCCATCCGCGACACCGGCGGAAACCGCAGCTCCGCCCGCTCGGCGAGCTCCCGCACGGCATGCCCTGCCGGATCCCACCGTACGAGCGCCTGCACGGGCCGCAGCGTCGGTTCGGCGAGGACGAGGACGGTGCCGCCTTCCCCCGCCGGCCGCACAAGCGCCGCCGCCGCGGCCCAGCGGCGCAGCGCCTCCTCGCCGGCCCGCAGGTCGGGCCGGTTCAGCAGGGCCCAGCCGTCGAGGAGAAGCGCGGCGGCGTAACCGGGAGCGTCGGCGACGGGCTCCGCGCCGGGCGTGGCGATGACGAGCGCGGGGGCGGCGCCGACCGAGGCGAGCACGGCGTCGCGCCCCGACGTGCGCACCGGCACCCGGGGGAAGGCGCGGCCCAGCTCCTCCGCGGTGCGCCGCGCACCCACCACCTGGGCCCGCAGCCGGAACCCCCCGCACTCCTGGCAGTGCCAGTCCGCGGCGGGCCGCCCGCACCAGCCGCAGGCGGGGGTGCCGCCCTGTTCGCGCAGCTCCAGCGGACCGGCGCAGGCCGAGCACCTGGCGGCCAGGCGGCAGGAGCCGCAGGCGAGCCGGGGGACGTAGCCGCGTCTGGGCACCTGGACGAGGACCGGGCCGTGGGCGAGGGCGTCGCGGGTGACCTGCCAGGCGAGCGAGGGCAGCCGGGCGGCGCGGGCGGCGGCGTCCCTGGCCTGGTCGGCGTCGCTGACGGTACGGATCAGGGGAGCCGCGGCCCGTACTTCCTCGCGGGCGGCGGCCAGCGGCAGCGCCCAGCCGCTGTCGACGAGCTGGGCGCCCTCGACGGTGCCGGTGAGGCCGCCGAGCAGGAAGGCGGTGCGCTCCTCGGCGGCCCGCAGCAGCAGGACGTCCCTGGCGTGCGGCTGCGGGGCGTGCGGTTCGGCGTGGCTGGAGTCGCCGTCGTCCCAGAGGGCGACAAGGCCGAGGCCGGCGACGGGGGCGAACATCGCCGCCCGGGTGCCGACGACCGCGCGGACCGCGCCGCGGCTGACCGCGAGCCAGCGGCGATACCGCTCCTCGGGTCCCGCGTCGGCGGTGAGCATGACGTGGTGGCCCTCGCCGAGGAGGTCGGTGAGGGCGGCGTCGGCGCGGGCGGCGGAGCGGCCGTCGGGCAGTACGGCGAGGGCGCCGCGCCCGGACGCGAGGGTGGCGGCGATGGCGCGGGCCAGCTCGGCGGGCCAGCTCGGTCCGGGGAGGGCGAGCCAGACGGCTCTGGGGGTGTCGCCGCGGACGAGGGCCTGGAGATACGCGGGCCCGGTGGCGTAACGCGCCCAGCTGCCGGGCTCGGGCGCCGCGGGGCCGGGCAGCGGGTCGGGTGAGGGGTCGCGTTCCGCGCGGGCCATCCGCGGAGGTACAGCGAGGGCGACGACGTCGGCGAGCGCGCCGGCGTAGCGGTCGGCGACCTGGCGGCACAGGGCGAGCAGCGGAGGCGTGAGGACGCGTTCGCCGGAGAGGACCTGGGCCAGCGGGGCGAGCGGGCCGGCGTAGTCGCTCTCGGCGCGGCGCTCCACGATGAAGCCGTCATGGAGGGTGCCGCCCTCCCGGCGCCCTTTGACGACGCGGGCGCCGAACCGTACGCGTACCCTCACGCCGGGCTGGGCGTCCGCGTCCATCGCGGCGGGCACGGCGTAGTCGAAGAACTGGTCGAGGTGCAGCAGCCCCTTGTCCACCAGGACGCGGGCCACGGGCAGCCCCTCGGCCAGGGGCGCTCCGCGCCAGGTGCGCGGCTTGGCCTTTCGCGCGGTGGCGCGGATCAGAGCGAGCTGCTCGGCCGCAGGGGGTTCTTCGACGCTCACCGTCCCGATTCTTACAGACCGGTCCGACACACCAGCCTGAGCGCTGCGTCAGCGCCACGTGCGGTGGCATCGCGCCTTGCACCACCGCCGTGGCCGGCGGCGCAGCTCCCCCGCCCCCAGCCCCAGGCACGTCC
>NZ_JAJSYW010000364.1:0-2069 GCF_036815005.1 Streptomyces sp. IBSBF 2435
CCCCGGCACTTGGCATCGCCCCATCAACCAGATACGCCTCCACCACCCCCCGCACACACCCGTCGTGCGCGAAATACGCCCCGTGCCCCTCCCCCCGATACGTCAGCACCCGGCTCCCATTCCCGAGCGCCGCAGCCATATGGCCCGCCCCCGCATACGGCGTCGCCGGATCCGCCGTCGTACTGACGAGCAGCGCCTCCGGCGCGGTACGGGCCGCCACCCGCCGGGAGGCCCCGTCGCCGGGCGGCCACCCGGCGCAGGCCAGCAGCGACGCCTCCATGGACGTACCGAACACGGAAGACGCCGCGGCGAAGCGCCCGTCGAGCGCGTGCACGCCGGCCGGGGTGTGCCGCTCCGGCGTATCGCGGCAGTCGATCGCGAGCTTGGCCATCTCGTAGTTGTCCGGGGTGGACCACCCCGAGGCCTTGGGCGTCACCCGGGCGAGCTGGCCCATCTGCCCCGGATAGGCGAGCTGCATCATCGGCTCGCCGTCCCCGCCGCCCAGCGCGCCGAGCGCCTCGCGCAGGTCGGGCCAGTCGTCCTTCGAGTAGAGCGCGTTCTGGACGCCCTGGAGGAAGCCCGCGTGGTCCAGCTGCCCCGTCACCGTGGGGAGGCCGCCGGAGTCGAGGCGGCGCCCGGCGGTCGCGATGCTGGCCACGATCTGGGCGGGCGTACGGCCCGGCACCGGGCAGTGCCGGGCGGCGCAGTCCGCGGCGAAGTCGCTCAGCGCGTGCTGGAAGGCCGCGGCTTGGGCCAGCGCGGTGCCCGTGTCGTCCAGCGTCGGGTCGGGCACGCCGTCCAGCACCATCCGGCCCGCGTGCTGCGGGAATTCGTGCGCGTAGACCGAGCCGAGGCGACCGCCGTAGGAGAAGCCGAGGTAGGCGAGGCGGTCGTCGCCGAGGGCGGACCGTACGACGTCGAGGTCGCGGGCGGCGTTCGGGGTGCCCACCCAGGGCAGGAGGGCGCCGGAGTGGGCGCGGCAGGCCTGCGCCACCTGGCGTGCCTGTGCGACCGGGTCGGTGGCGGTCACCCCGGAGAGGTCGCCGCAGTCGACCGGGGAGCTGCGGCCGACGCCGCGCGGGTCGAAGCCGATGAGGTCGTAGCGGCGGTTGAGCCGGGCCAGGTCGCCCGCCGAGGCGCGTTCGGCCAGTTGCGTGATGCCGGGGATACCGGGGCCGCCGAAGTTGACCACGAGCGAGCCGAGCCGCGGCCCGGGGCCGGTCGCGGGTATCCGGCTCAGGGCGACGTCCAGGTCGCCGCCCTTGGGGTCGCCGTAGTCGCGGGGCACGGTGAGGGTGCCGCACTCCATCGAACGGGGACCGTCCACACCGGAGCAGCCGCCCCAGGAGACCTGCTGGCCGTACGGCGAGGAAGCAGCCGAGCCGTCCGCCTGCGGCGGGGCGGCCAGGACGGTCGCCGTCAGTGCCACCGCGAGGGCGGCGACGGTTCGCATACGGGCCATGAGGCCCAAAGTAGGCGGGCTTGCGCGTCCCCGCCCGGCGAGCGCGATGCCGGGCCTGCCGTCGAGAAGGGGGCACCCCGCGTGGTGAGCCCGGCAGCACCTGCCGCCGCCGCGCGGCCCCCCGCAGACCTTGCCGCTTGCGGCGGGCCGCAGCCTGGCCACTGCGTGCGCGCCGGCCGCGCGGTTCCCCGCCCCCCTGGGGGTGCCGCTTGCGGCGGGCTGTGGCCTGCCACTGCGTGCGGGCGGTCATGCGGCTCCCCGCGCCCCTTTGGGGCATGTCCCGCCGCGCGCGCAGCGCGCCCCCCGGGGTGCCGCCTGCCGCCGCATGGGCCGGGCGACGCAGTTCCGCAGGCCCCCGCTCACACCGTCGCGAGCATCGCGCGCACCCGCGCCGACCGGACCCCCGGCAGGAGCCGGCGGGCGCGGCCCGCGACCGCGACCGCCTCCGTGTCGTCCCCCGACCGCCGGAGGTTGATCGCCAGCTCGGCCTGGTAGTGCACGAGGCTGCGGACGAAGTGCGGGTCCTGGAGGCGTACGGCATGGCGGGCGGCGGCCGCGTACCGCCTGCCGGGGCGCGAAGCCGGGGTCGGCGGGGGAGTGCCCGGGG
>NZ_JAJSYW010000365.1:0-1967 GCF_036815005.1 Streptomyces sp. IBSBF 2435
GGCCGGGCCGCTGTCCCCGGGCGGGCTGCGGGGGGCCGGTCCTGCGGCCGGGGCGTTGCCCGGGTGGACGCGGAGGGGCCGTCCCGCGGCGGAGCCGTCCGGCTGAGGGGACACGGCGGACAGTGCCGAACAGGCCAGGGCCTAGACTCCCCCCGTATGGATCGGCTAAAGATCCAACCGGATCGCTGGACACCACCGGTCGATGAGTGAACGAGTCAACGAGGGGCGGACGGACGTGGACTACTTCCACGGCTACTCGGTCGTCGGCCTGGTCGCAGTCGTCGGTGTGCTCTTCGTGTCCGTCGCCTTCGCCTCCGGCCGCCTGCTGCGGCCGGTCGTGCCGACGCCGGAGAAGATGCTCACCTACGAATGCGGGGTCGACCCGGTCGGCGAGGACTGGGCGCACACCCAGATCCGCTACTACGTGTACTCCTTCCTTTACGTGATCTTCGCGGTCGACGCGATCTTCCTCTTCCCCTGGGCGACGGTCTTCGCCGCGCCCGGTTACGGGGGCACGACGCTGGTGGAGATGTTCGTCTTCATCGGCTTCCTCGCGGTCGGGCTGCTCTACGCCTGGAAGAAGGGCGTCCTGGAATGGACCTGACCCCGGCCGCGTCGGCGGCCCAGGCTGCTGCCTCCGGCGGCTCCGGCGTTCCTGGCGTCCCCGGCCTCAGCGTCGCTGGCTCCGGCTCCGGCGGTGCGGGAGGCGCGGGCGCCTCCGTCGCACCGCCCGAGCTGCTTCCCGAGCCGCGCCGGCTCGGCCCGCTGTCCCGGCTGGCGCCCGAGCCGATGAAGGTGGTCCTGAACTGGGGCCGCCGCTACAGCCTGTGGGTCTTCAACTTCGGCCTCGCCTGCTGCGCGATCGAGTTCATCGCCGCGTCGATGGCCCGGCACGACTTCATCCGGCTCGGCGTGATCCCGTTCGCCCCCGGGCCGCGGCAAGCCGACCTGATGATCGTCTCGGGCACGGTGACGGACAAGATGGCCCCGGCCGTCAAACGGCTCTACGAGCAGATGCCCGAGCCGAAGTACGTCATCTCCTTCGGCGCCTGCTCGAACTGCGGCGGCCCGTACTGGGACTCGTACTCGGTGACCAAGGGCGTCGACCAGATCATCCCGGTCGACGTCTACGTCCCCGGCTGCCCGCCGCGGCCCGAGGCGCTGCTCCAGGGCATCCTCAAGCTCCAGGAGAAGATCGCCCGCGAGTCGCTGGCGGAGCGGTACGCCCCCGCCAGGCCGTCCGTCCAGGCGCTGACCAGCGGGCTCGTCACCCCGCCGGCCGCACCGGGTGCCGCATCCGGGCCTGACGCCGGTTCTGACTCCGGCGCCGGTTCGGGCTCGGGCTCGGGCTCGGGGGACACGCCGTGACGGGCTGGCTGCCGCGGGAGGCCGCGGAGATCTTCGGCGCGGGCGCCACCGCCGAGGAGGCGTACGACCTGCTGACCGTCGATGTGCCGCCCGAGGCGTGGGTGGCGGCGCTGACCACGGCCCGCGACGAGCTGGGCTGCACCTTCTTCGACTGGCTGAGCGCGGTCGACGAGCCAGGCACCGGCTTCCGGGTGTGCGCGCACGTGGTGGCCCTGCACTCCGGCGGCGCCGCGGGCGGCGGTGGCGTACGGCGGCTGCTGCTGCGGACGACCGTCGGGCACGACGACCCCGCCGTCCCCACCGCGACCGGCGTCTACTCGGGCGCGGCCTGGCACGAGCGGGAGACGTACGAGATGTTCGGCGTCGCCTTCACCGGGCACCCCGGGCTCCTGCCGCTGCTGCTGCCCGAGGAGTTCGAGGGGCACCCGCTGCGCAAGGACTTCGTGCTCGCCGCCCGGGTCGCGAAGGCCTGGCCGGGCGCGAAGGAGCCGGGGGAGTCGCACGACGGCGGCCCCAAGCGGCGGCAGATGCAGCCGCCCGGGGTGCCGGACCCGAACGAGTGGGGCCCGCTCAAGGGCCAGCTCCCGGCTGCCCCCGCC
>NZ_JAJSYW010000366.1:0-2419 GCF_036815005.1 Streptomyces sp. IBSBF 2435
CCGCGCTGCAAGGCCAACAGCCGTTCCCACCCGCCCGGCCTCGCCACACACCCGCACCAGTCCTCGGCGCTACCAACGCCGAGGACCACGCACGCGGGACCGCTCCATCCACCGCCCATCCCACCAGTCAGCACGGCAGCGCGTTGCCCCGCGCCGCCGAGAGAAGAGACTCCATGCCCACCCCCATATCCGCCGTGGAGCGGAAATGGTTCACCACCGCCGAGGTCGCCGACATGCTCGGCTTCGGCCTGTCCAAGACCAAGATGCTGGTCCTCACCGGCGAGATCCGCTCCGTCGTCATCGGCCGCAACCGCCGCATCCTCCCCGCCTGGGTCGACGAGTACGTCGCACACGTCGTCGCCACCGCCGAGGAGGCAGCGTGAGTACCAAGCGAAGCAACGGCGAAGGCTCCATCTACCCCTACAAGAACGGCCACGCGGCCTACGTCTGGGTCACCAAGCCGGACGGCAAGCGCGCCCGCAAGTACGTNCAACGGCGAAGGCTCCATCTACCCCTACAAGAACGGCCACGCGGCCTACGTCTGGGTCACCAAGCCGGACGGCAAGCGCGCCCGCAAGTACGTCTACGGCAAGTCTCGTGACGAGGTGCACGACAAGTGGATCAGGCTGCATGCCGAGGCGAAGAACGGGCCGGTGGCCACCCGGCACCGTACGGTCGCGCAGTTCCTGGCGTACTGGCTTGAGTCGATCGTGAAACCGAATCTCGCGCCGCTGTCGTACGTCTCGTACGAGGGCTGCGCGCGGCTCTACATCAATCCCCACCTGGGTGCGAGGCGGCTCGACAAGCTGACGGTGCGCGAGGTCCGGGAGTGGCTGACCAAGCTGGCCGGCACCTGCCAGTGCTGCGCTCAGGGCAAGGACGCCAAGCGGCCGAAGGAGCACGCGAATCCGGCGCGCCGACAGCGCTGCTGCGCGATCGGCGAGTGCTGCGAGTCCTACCCCTCGCGCCGGGTGGTGCAGGCTGCCCGCGACGCGCTGCGGGCCGCGCTCTCGCACGCCGTGATGGAAGAGGAGATCAGCAAGAACGTCGCCAAGCTGGTGACCGTGCCCAAGCCGCGCCGCCGGAAGATCAAGCCGTGGTCGGTCGTCGAAGCCGGGCGGTTCCTCGAACACGTCGCGCGCACCGATGATCCGCTGTGTGCGGCCTGGGTGCTGGTCCTGGCGCTGGGGCTGCGCCGTGGCGAAGTGCTGGGCCTGACGTGGAAGTCGATCGACTTCGAGGCGGGTGAGCTGTACGTCGACCACCAGATCCAGCGCGCCGGCCGGGAGATCCTGCACCGCGAGACCAAGACGGAGGACTCCGACGACTTCCTGCCGCTGCCCGAGCTGTGCCTGTCCGCCCTCCGGCTACGGCGCGAACAGCAGCTCAAGCACAAGAAGCAGGCAGGCGAGCTATGGCAGGACAGCCGGGGCCTGGTGTTCACCACGAAGTTCGGTACGCCGATCGAGCCGGGGAACATGACGCGCATGTTCGCCGGCCGTGCTCGCCGGGCGGGGGTCCGGGTGATTCCGCTGCGGAACACCCGTCACACGTGCAGCTCGCTCCTGGTGGCGCTCAAGGTCCACCCGAAGATCGCGCAGCGCATCCTGCGGCACTCGCAGATCGCCATGACGATGGAGGTCTACGCCGAGGCCAGTGAGGAAGAGGTGCGCGACGCGCTGCGGCAGCTCTCGGAGGCCATGGGCAAGGGCTGAGCGAGGCGGTTGCTGTACTTCGCTGCTGTACGGCAAGAAAAAGGCCCCTGGGGATGAATCCCTGGGGGCCTTTGACCTGCTGTGCACTCGGCAGGATTCGAACCTGCAACCTTCTGATCCGTAGTCAGATGCTCTATCCGTTGAGCTACGAGTGCGGAGCTGCTTCGCGGCGGTTTGGGCCGGTCGGCGTTGCGGTGACAACATTACATGAGGTCGGGCGGGACGTGAAATCGGTAGACGCGGTGGGCGGGGGAGGGGCCGGGAACGGGGAAACCCCGCCGTCCGAGGGGACGAGCGGGGCTCCGGAAGAAGGTGGCGGAGGCGGAGGGATTTGAACCCTCGATGGACGGTAAAGCCCAAACCGCATTAGCAGTGCGGCGCCATAGACCGGACTAGGCGACGCCTCCTGGTGCAACCCGGGTGAGCGGGTGCGTGTGCAGATGATGGCACAGCCCTGCGGGCTGCGACCAATCGCAGACTACGGTACAAGGCCGCCGGTCGGGAGAGCAAAGGGGTTGGCCCGGGCGGAGCGGAGGAAGCGGGGCCGGTGCGGGGGCGGCGCGCCCACGAACGGGTGAAATGGGCAGATTGCAGGGCTCTCGCACGATAAGGAGAGGCATGCTTCCAGTCAGCCTCCGCGTCAGTTCCCAGCGCCGCCAGGCCAGCCCCCTGGCCGGCACTCCCGCCGGCCCCGGCTCCAGCCC
>NZ_JAJSYW010000367.1:0-1905 GCF_036815005.1 Streptomyces sp. IBSBF 2435
CCTCCGGTTCTGGGGCGGGGGCCTCCGTGGCTTTGCGGTGGGGCGGCGGCACTTCCGGGGACAGGGCGCCGGCATGGTGCCAGGCGTCGAGTTGCCAGCGGACTCGTTCGGCCAGGGCCAGGGTGGAGAGGCGTCCGCCGTGGGACCACAGGCGGGTCAGTTCGCGGCCGTCGGCCAGGGTGGCGGTGACCTCCACCTGGCCGCACACCGCTCCCGCCGCGGCCAGCGACCTGTGCAGGTCGTCGGCGAGTTTGCGCGCCGTGAAGATCAGCGGTTCCAGCAGGTCGGCGGGCGGGTCGAGCAGCGCCTCGACCGCGTAGGAGCGCGAGGGCACCCGGGTGTCGAGCCCGCGCAGCTCAAGGCCTCCCGCGGTACGCTGCGCCGCCGCGCCCACGGCACCGAAACGGGCCAGCACCTGGCGTACCGGCAGCGCGGCGAAGCCGCCCAGGGTCTCGATGCCCAGCCGGGGCAGCAGTTCGGCCAGCACCGGCAGGCCCAGCGTCCCGACCGGGTACGGGGCCAGGAAGTCGGCGGTACGGCCGGCGGGCACCAGCCGTCCGGCGCGGGCGGCCAGCGCGGCGGCGAAGAGGGAGTCGGCGGCCCCGACCCGTACCAGGAGGCCGGACTGTGCGGCGAGCGTACGGATCCGGTCGGCCAGCGGCTGCTCGCCGCCCGCGTAACGGGCGGGGCCGGCCGCGGGCAGTGCGGCCAGGCCCGGCCTGACCACCTCCAGCCGGGGGGTCACCGCCTCCAGCAGCCGGGCCACCCTCTCGAACGCCCGGGCCTCCGCCGCCTGGTCCCTGTCCACCAGCACCAGCCCGGGGCAGCGGGCCTGCGCCTGGCGGACCGGCATCCGCCGCCGTACTCCGGCCGCCCTGGCCGCGGCGGAACAGGCCAGTACCCGGCCGCCGGCCAGCACCGCGACCGGACCTGCCAGCCCGGTGACGGTCACCGGCCAGTCCGGGCTCCACACCACCATGACCCGGTCAGGACCGCCGGACCGCCGGGCCGCGCGGGGCGTACCGTCACGCACCGACGGCACCCAGCAGCGCGGGGCGGCCCTGCGCATCGTCCCGCCGTACGTCCACGGCGGTCGCCGTACCGTCGGGGCCCGGCAGCCAGAGAACGGCGGAACGCCCGGCCGCCGCGGCACCGCGGCCGGCCGAGCGGACCCGGACCCGGCGGCCGCGCAGCAGACCGTGCCCGGCGCCCACGCCCTCCCAGGCCGCCTCGGTGACCCGCAGCCGCACCTGGGCGCCGCTCCAGGGACCCGCGACCAGCAGCACCGCCCCCATCCGGCGCTGGAGCCCGGCGATCCTGCGGGCGGTGCGCTCCCCCGGACGGCCCAGCGGACCGACCAGGACGACGGGAACGGCCTCCATCAGCACCGCCAGCACCTGCGGCCAGTCACCGCCCGGGCGGTCCACCCACAGGCCGTACTCCAGGTCGAGCCCGGCGTCCGCGGCGGCCAGCGCCCCGAGCTGGGGCAGGCCGAGCGCGGCCCAGGTGCCGTTCCGTGCCGCGCCCGCGCCCAGGGCCAGCAGCAGCGGCAGATCCGCGTCCTCCACCGCCACCGAGGAACCGGCACGCAAGGTGCCCCCGGGCAGCAGCGACCGCAGCACGGGCAGCACCGGGAGGGCTCTCGCGGTGTCTGGCTGCGCCGGTGCACCGGCCACGGGAAGGATCGACATCAGGCCAAGAATCGAACATTCGAACGATTCTTGCAACTCTGTGACCAGGGGTTTTCCAACCCCCCTACCCCCGGCCGCAGTTGATTCGGCCACCGGCGGACGTCAGCCGGTACGGCCCCGATCCTCGGCCGTACGGTCCGGGTCGCCGCCCGTACGAGGAGTCCGGTCGCCCGCCGTACGAGCCCCGGGAGCGGCCCCCGGCCCCGACCCGGAC
>NZ_JAJSYW010000368.1:0-1783 GCF_036815005.1 Streptomyces sp. IBSBF 2435
CACCACTCCCCCCACGACCCCGCCCACCTCACCAGGCGGTGGCGGCGACCAGAACGCACCCGCGCTCTTCGACGACTTCTCCTACACCGCCAGCTCCGACCCGGCCGTCCAGCAGCACGGCTGGACGGTGAAGTCCGGGCAGGGCGGACCCGGCGTGGCCGGCGCCACCTGGTCGCCGCAGGACGTCACCTTCGTCGCCGACGGCTCGAACAAGGTGATGAACCTGCGGCTCACCACCGACGGCACCGCCTCCGGCACCCGGGAGACCGAACTCCAGACCACCGCCAGGAAGTTCAAGAACGGGACCTACGCGGCCCGGGTGCGTTTCGACGACACCCCCAGCGGCGGCCCCGACGGCGACCACGTCAACCAGACCTTCTTCACCTTCACCCCGCTCAACGCGCCGATGGACCCCGACTACAGCGAGCAGGACTTCGAGTACCTGCCCAACGGCGGCTGGGGCGAGACGCAGAACATCATGTACGAGACGTCCTGGGAGACCTACAACCCCGACCCGTGGAACGCCGTCAACACCCACGGCCAGCAGTACGGCAGCCTGGACGGCTGGCACGATCTGCAGATCACCATCGACAACACCAGCATCACGTACTACATCGACGGCCAGGCCGTCGCGACGCACGGTGAGCCGTACCTGCCCGAGACGCCGCAGTGGATCGACTTCAACCACTGGCTGATCGACCTGGCCGGGCAGACCGGCAGCACCCCGCGGTCGTACGACGAGCAGGTGGACTACGTCTGCTTCGTCAAGGACCAGGTGCTCAGCCCGGCGCAGGTGAGCGCGCGGGTCGCGGGCTACCGTGCGGCGGGCACCGCGTTCACGGACACCGTGCCCAATCCGTAGCCGGCGCGTCGCGCCCGGCGGGTTTCCGTTATCCGCCGGGCGTGGCACCGTCTCCTGTCCGGGGGAACTGTGACGGACGGAGAGTGGAGCAGCATGCGCGCAGGCGACCGTGTCGGACCCGACCCCGCGCTGGTGACCGCCGCGCGGGCGGGCGATCAGCCGGCGCTCGACCGGCTGGTCGCGCAGTGCCTGCCGCTGGTCTACAACGTCGTGGGCCGGGCACTGGACGGGCACGACGATGTGGACGACGTGGTGCAGGAGACGCTGCTGCGGGTGGTGCGCGGTCTGGCGGACCTGCGCGACCCGGCGGCGTTCCGGTCCTGGCTGGTGGCCATCGCGGTACGCCAGGTGCGGGACCGCGAGCAGGCGCGCAAGGCGTCCTGGCACCACCAGACGGCCCTGGACGCGGCCGAGCTGATACCCGACCCCGCGTCCGACTTCGCAGCGGTGACCATTTTGCGCCTCGGCCTGACCGACCAGCGCCGCGACATCGCCGAGGCCACCCGCTGGCTGGACGGCGACGACCGTACGCTGCTGGCGCTGTGGTGGCTGGAGGAGACCGGTGACCTCGGCCGCTCGGAACTGGCCGACGCGCTCGGCCTGACCCGGCAGCACGCGGCGGTCAGGGTGCAGCGGATGAAGGAGCAGCTGGAGACCTCGCGGTCGGTGGTACGCGCGCTGGGCGGCGGCCCGGAGTGCGACGGGCTGCGCCATCTGACCGGCGGCTGGGACGGGGTGCCGAGCCCCCTGTGGCGCAAGCGCTTCGCCCGGCACATCCGCGGCTGCGCCGACTGCACCGGGCGCGCCGGGGCGCTGCTGCCGATGGACCGGCTGCTCAGCGGGCTGCCGCTGCTGCCGGTGCCGATCGGCGTCGGCGGCCCGTTCGCCGCGCACGCCCCCGCCTTTCCCGCCGCCTTCGCC
>NZ_JAJSYW010000369.1:0-1776 GCF_036815005.1 Streptomyces sp. IBSBF 2435
CCCCCCAAACTCCCGGCCCCCGGCGAATAGCACCCCCTCACACACCGAGCCTGTCCGGCGTGTGAGGACGCGGGCGGCGGTGGACGCCGAGGTCTAGCAAATTCAGCCCGTCCGGCGTTTGAGGACACGCGGGGTGGTGGACGCGGAGGTGCAGCAGACTCAGCCCGTCCGGCGCTTGAGGACTAGCCCCGCCGGCAATGAGGCGCACCGCCCGGCCCAAACTGTCGCCCCGACCTGCCCCCGGGTAATGTCCCGGGCATGCCCCCGCACGTTGCCATCGTCACGGACTCCACGGCCTACCTCGGCAGCGACGCCCTGATCCGCCACCACATCACCATCGTGCCCCTCACCGTGGTGATCGGCGACGAGGCCCTGGTAGAGGGCACTGAAATCTCCGCCCCCACCGTCGCCCGTGCCCTCCAGCGCCGCCACCCGGTCACCACCTCCCGCCCCGCCCCGCTCGAATTCGCCGCCGCCTACGAAGCCGCCGCCGCGTCCGGCGCGTCGGCGATCGTCTCGCTCCACCTGTCCGCCGACTTCTCCGGCACCTACGACGCGGCGACGGTCGCCGCGAAGGACGCCCCGGTCCCGGTGCGCGTCGTGGACACCGGCATGGTCGCGATGGCCCTGGGCTTCACCGTCCTGGCAGCCGCGGAAACCGCGGAGGCGGGCGGCACCGCCGACGAGGTGGTCGCCGCCGCCGAGAAACGCGCGGCGGACACCTCCGCGTACTTCTACGTCGACACGCTCGACTACCTGCGCAGGGGCGGCCGGATCGGCGCCGCCCAGGCCCTGTTCGGGTCGGCCCTCGCGGTGAAACCGCTGCTGCGGCTCGTCGACGGGCGGATCGAACTGCTGGAGAAGGTCCGCACGGCCTCGAAGGCGATCACCCGCCTTGAGGAGATCGTGGTCGAGCAGGCGGGCACCCGCAGAGTGGCCCTCGCGGTCCACCACCTCGCCTCGGCGGAACGCGCCGCGGCCCTCGCCGACCGGCTGCGCGAACGCGTACCCGGCCTCGATGACCTGGTCGTGAGCGAGGTGGGCGCGGTGATCGGCGCGCACGCAGGACCCGGGCTGCTGGGTGTGGTGATCTCGCCGCACTGACTGTCTTCGTCCACAGGCCGGGAGTTATCCACAGGCTGCGGACCAAGATCATCGCGGGGTGGGCGGGCCGGTCCACGATGATCGGTATGAACGCGAATGCAACGAAGCCCCTGGGCCGGCCCGCGGCCCCGCTCACCGTCATCCGTCCGCGCCGCAGGGCCGCCGCGGCGCAGGCCAGGTCCGTGCTCACCCGTGAGCGCGCCTCCGCGATCTTCGGCAGCCCGTCCCCGCTGCCGCCTCCGGCGCCACCGCCACCCGAACCCCCGCCTCCACCTCCGCCACCGCCGTCGAGCGGCCGGCTCGGCGAACTGCGGACCTGGCTGCTGCTGCGCTGCGGCCTGGAATTCCGCACGGTGCTGGCGCTGGCGGTCGTCCTGCTGGTGGCCGCGGGACTGGCAGTCCAGCATTACGTGTCGGGCCGCCCGCACGCGGTCCGTGTCCCCCCTGCGGTGCCGGTCGCCGCCCCGCGCCCCACCCCTGCCGCCAGGCCGGCTCTGACGATCGACATCGCCGGCAAGGTCGCGCGCCCGGGTCTGCGGCAACTCCCCGCAGGCTCCCGCGTCGCCGACGCCCTGACCGCGGCCGGCGGCCCCCTCCCGGGCACGGACACCACGGCCCTCAACCTCGCCCGTCCCCTCACGGACGGCGAACAGCTCCTGGTCGGCCTGACCC
>NZ_JAJSYW010000370.1:0-1761 GCF_036815005.1 Streptomyces sp. IBSBF 2435
TCCCACCACCCCGCCGACCTCCCCGCCGGCCACCGGCCAGGGCCGCCAGGTCGAGAAGCTCGACCGCGGGGTGATCTCGGTACGCAGCGGCTCCGGCAACCTCGTGTCCTGGCGCTGGCTCGGCACCGACCCCGACACCGTCGCCTTCAACGTCTACCGCGGCGGCACCAAGGTCAACCCAGCGCCGCTGACCGGCGCGACGGACTACCTGGACGCCGGCGCCGCGGCCGGCTCCGCGTACACCGTGCGGGCGGTGGTGAACGGCGCCGAGCAGGCCGCGTCCCCCGCCTCGCTGTCCTTCGCCGACGGCTACCACGATGTGCCGATCTCACCGCCGGCCGGCGGCACCACGCCCGACGGTGTCGCCTACACCTACACGGCCAACGACGCCTCGGTCGGCGACCTCGACGGCGACGGCCGGCTCGACCTCGTACTGAAGTGGTATCCGACCAACGCCAAGGACAACTCCCAGTCCGGCTACACCGGCGACACCATCCTGGACGGCATCACGCTGGACGGCACCCGGCTGTGGCGGATCGACCTGGGCCGCAACATCCGCTCGGGCGCGCACTACACGCAGTTCCAGGTCTACGACTACGACGGCGACGGCAAGGCCGAGGTCGTCATGAAGACCGCCGACGGATCGGTGGACGGCACGGGGAAGACGATCGGCAGCGCGAGCGCGGACTACCGCAACTCCTCGGGCTACGTGCTGTCGGGACCTGAATTCCTGAGCGTCTTCAACGGGCAGACCGGTGCGGCGATGCAGACCGTGAACTACGACCCGCCGCGCGGCACCGTCTCCTCCTGGGGCGACAGCTACGGCAACCGGGTGGACCGCTTCCTGGCCGGCACCGCCTACCTCGACGGCACGCGCCCGTCGATCGTCATGGCCCGCGGCTACTACACCCGTACCGTGATCGCCGCGTGGGACTGGCGGGACGGCAGGCTCACCGAGCGCTGGCGCTTCGACAGCAACGACTCGGGCAACAGCTCCTACGCCGGCCAGGGCGACCACCAGCTCGTCACGGCCGACCTCGACGGCGACGGCAAGGACGAGATCGAGTACGGCTCCATGGCCGTGGACGACAACGGCGCCCGGCTGTGGAACACCGGCCAGGGCCACGGCGACGCCCTGCACGTCGGCGACCTCGACCCCTCCCACCCGGGCCTGGAGGTCTTCAAGGTCGACGAGGACACCTCCAAGCTCGCCGCCTGGTTCGCCGACGCCAAGACCGGCAAGATCCTCTGGTCGAACCCCAGCTGCGGCTGCGACAACGGCCGGGGCGTCTCGGACGACGTCTACGCCGGCAGCCCCGGCGCCGAGTCCTGGTCGTCGGGTGTGAGCGGCCTGTACAGCGCCGCCGGCCAGAACATCGGCCGCAAGCCCGGTTCGGCGAACTTCCTGGCCTGGTGGGACGGCGACCCGGTCCGCGAACTGCTGGACGGCACCCACATCGACAAGTACGGCACCGGCTCCGACACCCGGCTGCTGACCGCATCGGGCGTGCACTCCAACAACGACACCAAGGCGACGCCCTCGCTCTCCGGCGACCTCTTCGGCGACTGGCGCGAGGAAGTCGTCTGGCCCACGACCGACAACCGGGCCCTGCGGATCTACGCCACCCCGAATCCCACCGATCTGCGGATCACCACCCTGCTGCACGACACCCAGTACCGCACCGCGCTCGCCTGGCAGAACACCGCCTACAACCAGCCCCCGCACCCCGGCTTCTTCCTCGGCAACGGCATGCCGACCCC
>NZ_JAJSYW010000371.1:0-1711 GCF_036815005.1 Streptomyces sp. IBSBF 2435
GACCGGCGGGGGGTGCGGGGCGGCGGGTTGGTGCAGGTCGCGGCGTGCGGCATGGCCTGCCATTCCGTGCCTTCCAGCGTGGGGCGGTCGGTGGTGAGTGCGCGGGACCGTACGCGGCCGACTGCGTCGGTGTGGACGGCGATGTTCCCGGTGGTGTCGGGCTCGGCGTCCACCGGCATGGGCTTGCCGGTGGCGGTGACCGTCCACCGGATGCGGGCCAGGCATCGGGTGCACGTGGCCACGTCGGCTGCACTGGGCATCTCTCGTCTCGTCTCGTCAGGAGGCGCCGGCGGCGCGGGGTTCGGTTGGCCGGTAGCGGTCGGGGTCGGCGTCCAGGGCTGCGATGACGTATGCGGTGGGGTCGGGGAGGTCCAGGCCGAGGTCGCCGAGGACGTCGAGGGCGACGGGGGCGGCGAACCGGCGGGGGATGATCACGCCGTACAGGGCGGTCATGCGGTCGGCGATCCGGGCCAGGTCGGGGAGTGCGGGCGGGCCGGTGTGGACGGACAGCAGTAACGGCGCCTGGTGGTCGCCGGCCGGTCCGCGGCCGCCGCCGGGCAGCGCCTGCAGACCCGGGGCCGATTCGTCCTGTGCGGCCTCGCGCGCGCCGACCTGAGGCTGAGCTACAAGCCCAGCCCGCTCCTGGTCGGTTTCAGGGTCTCTACCGGAGGTAGAGGACTGGTCTAGGTACCCCCCCGACGCGACGGGCATTCTGGGTTCCCCGACGCGACGGGCATTCTCGGGGCGTCGCGACGGGTGTTCTGGATCCTGAATTCCCCGACGCGACGGGTGTTCTGAATTCCCCGACGCGACGGGTGTTCTCGATTCCGGTGCCCCGTCGCGACGGGCGTCCTCAACACCTGTCGCGACGGGTGTTGAGGAGTTCGCGGCGGAGCGTTCGGCGGACCGGGTCCGCCGGCGGGCAGCTGCCTGCCGGGCCTGCTCGAACGGCAGCAGGTGGGGTGACCAGTCGAGATCGCCGGCCCCGGCGGGCACCAGCAGCTGATAGACCGAGGTCTTGCCCTGGCGGCGCTGACGCAGCAGCAGGCCGATGCCGACCAGCGCGGCGATACAGCGCCTGACCATGTCCTCGGAGTACCCGGAGATCCCCGCGAGGGTCGCCGGCGCCATGAACGCACCGGCGCCCTTCGCGTCGGTATGCGTGGCGATAAGCAGCCCTACGAAGGTGATCCGGGCCATGTCGTCGCACTGCAGGCGCTCGGCCTCTCTGCGCAGGCGCAGGACCCATGCGGACTGGACGCTCTGCTTGGGCTGCTCGTCGGTCACGTCGTCTCTTCCGGTGGTGCTGGTCGGGGCGGCAGGCGTACGGGGCGCACGCCGGTGCGTGCGCCCCGTACGCGGCTATTCGCGGAGGCGGGCGTGCTCGGGGATGAGCAGGGTGATCCGGGACGGGTAGGTGTCGTCGTCCACGTCGGTCCGCTCGATCCAGCCGCCGCCCTTGAGGCGGTGCAGGCTGGTACGCACGTTGGTCAGCTCCAATGCGGTGGCCTTGGACAGGCGCACGACGCTCGGGTGGTCCAGGGGCGCGATCAGGCCGGTCTGGTAGTCCGCGAAGGTGGCGATCGTCAGACCGACCAGGCGGGCGTTGCGGTGCAGGGCGCTGTACCGCATGGCGATCTCCCAGGACCGGCGGAACGGCCCTGCGGGGGTGACGGCGGGCTGCGGGGGCACGGGCCGGAAAGCGGCGGGC
>NZ_JAJSYW010000372.1:0-1692 GCF_036815005.1 Streptomyces sp. IBSBF 2435
CCGGTGGGGCCGCGGGGGTCCGGGGGCCGTCGGGACCCGGCGGAGCGGACTGCGCCGCGGCGGCTTCTGGTGGTGCCATGTCGGTGGCCTGGCCTTCCGGGTGTCAGGGGGCGGGTCGCTCAGAAGGCCCCGGCCACCGAGTCCTTGGCATTGCTCTCGTCGTAGGCGCGGTCGGAGATGATGACGTTCTGCGGTATCGCCTCGCCGCCGTAGAACTTCTGCGCGGTGGCGAAGGCCAGCGGCCCGAAGCGCGGGTTGGACTCGATCACCGCGTTGTACTGGCCGTTGACGATGGCCTGGACGGCGTTGCGGGTGCCGTCCACCGAGACGACCTTGACGTCCTTGCCGGGGTTCTTGCCCGCGCTCTTGAGCGCGGTGACCGCGCCGAGGCCCATCTCGTCGTTCTCCGCGTAGACCGCGGTGATGCCGGGCTTGGACTGGATGAGCTGCTCCATGACCTGCTGGCCCTTGTCGCGGGTGAAGTCACCGGTCTGCTGGGCCACCACCTTCAGGCCGGGAGCCTTGGCGGCGATCTCGTCCAGGAAGCCCTTGGTGCGGTCGGTGGTGACGTTGTTGCCCGAGGAGCCGAGCAGGATCGCGACCTGGCCCTTGCCGCCGGTCGACGCGATCATGGCGTCCGCGGCGCGCTGGCCCTGCTTGACGAAGTCCGAGCCGAGGAAGGTGACGTAGTCCTTGCAGGAGGTGGCGTTGATCTTGCGGTCGATGGTGATCACCGGCACGTGCTTGGCCGCGGCGGCCTGCAACGCGGGGTCCAGGCCGTCGGAGTTGAGCGGCGCCACGATCAGCAGCTGCGCGCCCTGGGTGAGCATGTCCTGGATGTCGCTGATCTGCTTGGGCAGTTGGGACTGCGCGTCGGTGGTGAGCAGCTTCTTCACCCCGAGCCTGGCGGCCTCGTCCTTGATCGACTTGGTCTCGGCGATCCGGAACGGGTTGTCCTCCTTCTCGGACTGCGAGAAGCCGACGACCGCGTTCTTCAGGTCGAGCTTCGGCGCGCCGTAGGCGGCCAGGGTGCAGCCGTCGGCCGCCGCCGTGGCCGACTCGGTGACCTGCTGCTGGGCCGCGTCCTGGGAACCGCTCGGCGCCGCCGCCTTGTCGTCGCCCTCGGACTTGGAGCAGCCGGTGGCGGCGAGGCCCGCGGTGGCGAGCAGCAGGCAGGCGGCGGCCAGGGTGCGGGTTCTGTGCTTGGTCATGCTCACGACACTCCTTGGTCTCGACGGAGGTGCGTCCGTCGGTCGTACGAGTGGTCCGGGGCGGCGCGCCGGAAAGCGGGAACAGGTGTCCCGGGGCGCGGCTTTACAACGTTATATACGCGCCTCCCGACCGCGACAAGAAGGCGGCCGAGAGTTTCGAAAACCCGTCAGCTGCCGCCTCCGGCCGCTGTTCGACGGGACGGGTGGGACTTCAGGCGACTTCTGTGTGAGCTATGGACATGACAGTCCGTGCGTGCTGTCATGCCGGATGGCATCGGTCTTTCCAACGTTGGAAGAACACCAGGAGGCCACCCCCCATGCCCCTGAACCGCCGACAGTTCGTCACCACCGCGCTCACCGCGGGCGCCGCTATCCCCCTGCTGCCGGCCGCGCCGGCCCATGCCGCCGCCGGGGGTGGAGCCCCGGGCCGTGCCTCGTCCCGGGTCGCCCCCGCCCCCGGCGGTCTCTACAGCCCCAACGC
>NZ_JAJSYW010000373.1:0-2052 GCF_036815005.1 Streptomyces sp. IBSBF 2435
GCGCCGGGTTGGGGGACGGGGTAGAGCTGGATCGAGCCGTCTGCGGCGACGAACGCCACGCCTTGGTCGTCGAGTTCGAGGTGCTGGTCGAGGGTGGAGGCCCAGGAGGGTCCGTAGAAGCGGCCGATCCGGTGGGATGACAGGTGGCTGCGTTCCAGGACCAGAGGGAGGGTTCCGGGGAGTGAGATGTCTGTCTGGGTGAGGATCATGTCGCCGGTGGCGACGTCGATCGGGTCCGACAGGCACTTCTTCGCCGCTTGTTCGATGGCGGCTTTGGCGGGGTCTTCGGCGGCTGCCCGCGCCCCGTTCCTGGCGGCTTGTTCTGCGGCGTTCCTGGCGGCTTGTTCTGCGGCGTTCTTGGCGGCGTTTTTTGCGGCGTCTTCGGCTGCGGTTTTGCCTGCGGCGCTGCCGCCGTCNTCTGCGGCGTTCCTGGCGGCTTGTTCTGCGGCGTTCTTGGCGGCGTTTTTTGCGGCGTCTTCGGCTGCGGTTTTGCCTGCGGCGCTGCCGCCGTCGGTGGCGATGGCGAGGAGGATGTTGCCGATGAGGCGGCCTGATGCTTCGGAGCCGTCGGTGCCCCAGCCGGTGCCGAGGATGGTGCCGGGGAGGCGTTCGGGGTGCTGGGTCATGTCGGCCAGGCCGGCGGCGGTGGCGTTGAGGTGGGTGAGGTACTGGGCGGGGTGGGTGAGGTTGTAGGGGTCGAGGGGGTTCAGGCCGCGGACGAATTTGTCCAGGTCGGTGACTGAGCGGACCAGGCCGCCGGCGAAGTGCTCTGCTGCGATGGGTGCGGCTTTGCCGATGTCGGAGCCGTCGTGTTTCATGCGGTCGGTGAAGTCGGGTTTGGCCGGGGCGAGTTTGGTCGCTTCGCGGACTTTGGCCTCGGCGGCGGTGGCGGCGCTGTCGCGTTGTTTGCGGGCGGCGTTGAGGGTGTCTTTGGCGGCCTGCTTGTCCTTGGCGCCGGGGTCGGTGAACGCGCCGGGTTTGACGGGTTTGCTGCCGGGGTCTTTGCCGTCGTCGACCTTGTCGTTGTAGGCCTTGACGTGGTCGTGGTAGGTGTCCACGGCTGTGTTGTAGGCGTCGGCTGCGGCTTTGCGGGCTGCGGTGCCCTGCTTCCACAGCCGGACGGCTTCTTTGGCCTGGCCTTTGGCCCAGTCCACGGTCTCGGCGTAGGTCTCCAGGGCGAGGCCGGCTTGTGCGCAGGCGGTGGCGGCGTGGGCCCACTTGGCGGGCTGGGTGGTGAACTTGGCGCGGAAGGCGTCGGCGCCGAGGCCGTCCCAGTCGCCGGGGTCGAGGTGTGACAGGCCGGTGTGGCCGGTGTCGAAGGCCAGGGAGAGCTTGGCCAGGTGCAGCACGGCAGCGCGGATCTTGGCCGGGTCCCCGTGCAGGAGTTCCTCGGGGTCGTCGGTCTGGCCGAGCTGCTGCTCGGCGACGTGCGCACCCATGTGGTCGGCGAAGGCGTCGCCCTTGTCCTCGACCCAGTCCGCGGCATCGTCGAGCCCGACGTGCTCCAGGCCGTCGCCGACGATGTGGGCGCCGTCGTCGATGATCTCGCCGGCCTTCTTCTTGACCTTGTCGACGCCGTGCTCGATACCGTCCCCGACCTTGTTGACGGCCTTCCGAAGACTGAACCACCCGCCCCACCCCCCACGGCAGTACGACAGCACCACCGAACCTAGCAACAGCTGCCAGCGCAGTCACCCGGGACTCGGATGCCTTGAGCATGTCCTTCGGCGCACACCTGTTGGCCGGCCGCCCCTCCACTGGCTCAGAGCCGCACGCACATCGCCGGGCGCAGCTTTCCCCGGACTGCCCAGAAACGAATGCCGCTATTTGACCGCGAGATGTGGTGCGGGAATGGCACGGGTTCTTCAACTGGTCCAGACAAAAAAATAGACCCCAAGCCTCTGACCTGGGGCTATGCAATGGAGCGGATGACGGGAATCGAACCCGCGCTCTGAGCTTGGGAAGCTCATGTTCTACCATTAAACTACATCCGCTGGAAAAGCTCCCCGGAGGGTGCTTCGGGGACACTCTACCGTATGCGGGGGGTGGGGT
>NZ_JAJSYW010000374.1:0-1585 GCF_036815005.1 Streptomyces sp. IBSBF 2435
GGCGCCGGGGCCGGGTCGGGAGTGGCGCCGGGGAGGAGGGCCAGCACGGCCTCCCGCTGCGGGGACGTCGTCTCGTCGTCGTACGGATCGGGCGTCGCCGGCACCTGGAGGCGGAGGACGGGCCCGGTGCCGAGCCGGGCGTAACCGCGCCCGGGCGGGGCGTCCGCGGCCGGCGTGGTGCGCTGCGCGGCGCCCAGCACGGCCTCGACGTGCTCGGGGGCGAGCCGCCCCAGCACCACCCGCGCGCGGGTGTGGGCGATCACGACCGGCGCCAGCGCCTCTGTCGCGTCGAGCTGATCGGCCACCGCGACGGCCACGTTGACCGTACGACCGTGCCGCAGCGGTACGTCCAGCAGCAGCTGCGGGTCGGGCCGCCCCTCCGCCAGCGCCAGCTGGCTCAGCGCGGTCGGCCGGTCGACCAGGATCCACAGCGGGCGGCGCGCGTCCTCGTCCACCGGCCGGCCCGCCTGCCGGGCGCGGTTGACCGCGATGAGCCGCCGCTCGGTCTCGTGCGTGGCCCACTCCAGCGTGGAGGACGCGCCCAGCAGCCCGTCCTCGACGGCGAGCACACCGGGCCGCCCGGTCAGGCACGCGTACTCACCGGTGCCGCTGCCGTCCACGATGACGACGTCGCCGTGCACCAGCGACTGGAGCGCGATGGACCGCAGCAGGCTGGTCGTCCCGGTACCGGGCTGGCCGAGCGCCAGCAGGTGCGGCTCGGTGGAGCGCGCCCCGGTGCGCCACACCACCGGCGGCGCGTCCCTGGTCTGCTCGCCGCTCCCGGCGACCGGCACGGTCCGCGGTACGGCCTCGGCGTCGGTGAAGCCGAGCACCGTCTCGCCGGGCGCGGTGACGAAGCGCTGGGCGACGATGTCGGTGGGCAGCGGCGGCAGCGCGGTGAGGACGAGGTGGTTGTCCTCCTCGTTCCAGTCGAAGCGGTACTCCCTGCCCCGCCCGGCCTTGGCGTGCAGCAGCTGCTCCACCCGGGTACGCGAGTCGGCCTCGCCGTCGGTGAAGTACGCCGGGTAGCGCAGGTCGAGCCGCACCAGCCGGCCGGCCTCGAAGTCGTAGGAGCCGAACGCCTTCGCCCAGCTGCCGTCGTAGGTGTAGAGCGGTGCCGGGTCGGCCGGGTCGGACAGGTACGGCACCAGCGCCTCGTACAGCGACTGCAGCCGCGCGGCCTCCGCCTCGCCCGGCCCGGCCGCCGCCGGGGTGCGGTCCCGGCCCATCCACGCCGCGGACGCGGCCAGCGCGGCGACGGCCAGCAGCGGGCCGTACGGCATCATCACCACGACCACCGCGCCGGCGGCGGCCAGCAGCAGCGCGGGGCCGCGCCGGTCCTTGGGGGTGCGGCCCCACCAGTCGCCGGTCCAGGCCGCCTGCCGGCGCATGCCGCGGGCGATGGTGATGACCGGGTGCAGGACGTCGGAGGCGCCGTCGGCGGCGCTGCGCGCCAGGTCGCGGCTGCGGACGAGCGCCGGTCGGCTGCTCAGGATGCTGGGAAGGGGACGCCTGGCCACGGTTGCTCCATGGGGTGACTCGGTTGCGGGGACCGCGGGGGACGCGCGGCGGTGCGGAGGGGGAG
>NZ_JAJSYW010000375.1:0-1407 GCF_036815005.1 Streptomyces sp. IBSBF 2435
CCCCCGGACAATTCCCCCGGCCGCTCGGAACGGCCCGCCGGGGCGGGTCCGTTCAGCCCCGGCGGACGGCCGCCGGCTCCGGTCCTGCCGGGCGCGGGGCGGCCCGCAGCCGCGCCCGGCCGGAGCGGGGGCTCGCGCCGGCCGCCACGCCCGCGGCGACCAGTGCGCTGCCGGTGAGTTGGGCCGTGCCGAAGGTGCCGAGCGCGACGAGCGGCGCGGTGAGCGCGGCCGACACCGGGATCAGGCCGGAGAAGAGCGTGGCGCGTTCCGCGCCGAGCCGCTGCATGCCGGCGTACCAGCACACGAAGCCGATGACGGTGGCCACGACCGCCTGCCAGCCGAGAGCTGCCGTCTCGGGCCCGGTCGGCACGCGCAGCGCCGCCCGGCCGTCCAGGGCCACGGCGAGCACGGCGGCCTCCACGGCGGCCAGTCCGCACACGCACACGGACAGCAGCATCGGCCCGAGCGGGGCCACCAGGGGCGCGGCGAGCAGTACGAAGCCGACCTCGCCGCCGAGTGCCGTCACCGACCAGAGCAGCCCGGGCGCGTCCGTGCCGCCCCAGCCCTGTACGACGAAGGCGCCGGCCGCCACCATCACGGCGCCCGCCGTACCGGCAGGGGTCGGCCGGCGTCCCGCCGCGAGCGGCACCAGCACCGCCACCACGACCGGCGCGCAGCCGACGAGCACGCCGGGCACGGCGGGTTGCGCGGTGCGCTCGGCGGCGAGCACCGACAGGTTGAAGCCGACCATGCCGACCCCGGCGACCGCCGCCGCCAGCGCCCATCGCCGCACCCCCAGCGCCGCGAGCCGCACCCCCGCCCCGCCCCGCAGCGCGGGCCACGCCAGCAGCGCGCAGGCGGCGGCGTAACGCACGGCCTGCCCGCCGGCATTCGGGTAGTCGACCAGCGCGCCCCCCGCGGTGAAGGACGCGCCCACGAGGACGCAGGCGAGAGCGGCGAGCAGCATTCCGGCACGGTGGGAGGACGTCATGCGGCCACGCTAGGGAGCGGGAGTGGTCCGGTCTAAGGTCCAATCCCATGGGAGTCAAGAGGACCAGTGCGACGCCGGGCGCCGAAGGCGAGGCCACGCCGGCGGGCACGCCGCGACCCGCGGGCGCCGACGCGGGTGCCCGCAGCGGGCCGCCCAGCCCCGGAAACCCGGCAGCCCGACCGCCCACCCGGGCCGACCCGGACACCAACGTCCTACGCGCACAGGCAGGCGCAGGCGCAGCCAACGCGCCGGACACGCACGACGACCCGTCCACGCCCGGCCCCGGGAACGCCGGAACCCGACCGCCCACCCGGGCCGACCCGGACGCCGCGTCACCGCGCAGCGGCGCGGTACGCGTGGACGTGGGGCCGACTCGCGGCGAGGTCAGGGAAGGCGGCGGCGGGTGGCGGGGGGAC
>NZ_JAJSYW010000376.1:0-1393 GCF_036815005.1 Streptomyces sp. IBSBF 2435
CCCCCCACCGGCCCCGCCGCGTCGCGTGCGGCGTCCCCCGTGCGGCCGCGGCGCCGCACGCCGGTACGCGCCGGGACGGGCACCTCGGCCCGTACCGCTGGGAGCGGGTCCTGCGGTTGGCCGGGGGGCGGGGCCTGGCCTGGCACACGCGCCTGGTGCGGCGGGAGCGGATCCGGCGGCTCGTGCGGCGCCGGGGTGCCGGCGGACGGCGTCGGGGCGGTGCCGGGTACGCCCGCGGGCTCCGCTCGGATCGGGTCCGGCGGCGGGCTGTCGGCGTCCGGGGCGCCCGTGCGGGACGCGGGGATCAGGGGCGCCCCCGTGTCGGTGGTGGCGGCGGGCGGGTCGGCCGGGACCGGGCCGGGGGTTCGCGTCATGACGCTGCCCGGCCGGTGCCGGTGTGCCCGTCGGGGGAGAGCAGGTCGGCGATGTCGTGGACGTGGTAGCCGGCCATCGCGGGCAGGCAGCTGCCGCGTACCTCTCTGACGACCCGCGACCAGCGGGCCGGGATGGCCGACCAGCCGCCGAGCGTACCGGCGAGCGCGCCCGCCACCGCGGCGGTGGTGTCGGCGTCCCTGCCCATGTTCACCGCGGTGAGCACCGAGCCGGTGAAATCGCCCGCCGCCAGGGCGAAGGCGCCGAAGGCCAGGCCGACCGCCTCGGGCGCCAGGTCGGTCCACGGGTAGCCGCCGATGACGACCGCGGCGCGCAGCGCGCGCTCCCGGTCGAGCACGGTCAGGTCCGCGTCCAGCCTGACCCGGCGGGCCACCGTCACCGCCCGCCGCAGCGAGCGGGCGGTCCAGGAGTCCTCCGGCACCACCGACAGCGCCGCGGTGATCACCCCGGCACAGTCTCCGCCGCCCATCGCCGCCGCCACTCCGGCCGCGACGGCCTGCCCGCCGTAGATCCCCTCGCCCTCATGGCTGACCGTGCCGTCGATCGCCACCAGCCGGGCGGCCTCGGCGGGCCGCCCCGCGGCGAAGACACCGCAGGGCGCGGCCCGCATCGCGAGGCCGTCGCTCCAGGCGTGCCGGTGCTGTGCGGTGATCGGCGAGGCCAGACCCCGGCGCAGATTCTCCAGGGTGCCGCGTTCACTGAAACCCGCGCCCTTGAACGGGCCTTCGTCGCGGTCCGCGATCCACACGTGCCAGGCCGTCTCGACGTCGCCTGCGGTGAGCGCGGAGCCGTGTCTGGCCAGCAGCAGGCCGGACAGGATCGCGTATTCGGTGTCGTCGGTGCCGGCCGGGTCGTCGGTGACGAAGTCCTCGATACGGCCCCAGCGCTTGCGGATCGCGGACGGTTTCATGTTCTCGGCCGGCGCGCCCAGCGCGTCACCGACGGCGAGCCCGGTGAGCGCGCCGCGCGCGTGGTCGCGGGGGGAGCCGGGGGCCGGGGC
>NZ_JAJSYW010000377.1:0-1279 GCF_036815005.1 Streptomyces sp. IBSBF 2435
CCGTCCGGCGCCCCGGCCGCCGCCCGCCGCCCGCCGTGCGGCGCGTCGTCACCGCCCAGCGGCGTCGCCCGATACGCGGCCCAGACCGCCAGGACGGGCGCGGCGACGACGGCCGCGACGACCGTGGTCGTCACGGCACGGTGCCGCAGTTGTGCCCGCCGCGCCGCCCGGTCCTTGAGGTCGAGGGGGAAGCCGCGCCGGTCGAAGCGCGGCGTGGCCTGGCGGCTGCGCCCGGCGCCGGTCTCCATGGCGTGCAGGAGCGCCGCGCAGGCGGCGGCCCGCGGCGCCTCGATGAGCGCGAGTACGGCGGTGGCGTCTGCGGCGCCGGGCCACGCCCCGGCGGCGACGGCGCGTTCCGCGGTGCGCCGGCACACCACGCACGCGTCGACGTGGCGGACGAGTTCGTCACGGAGCGCGGGTCCGAGCAGCACCCGGTCGTCCCCGGCGAGTTGGGCGAGCGACCCGCAGCGCCCGGTGTCGACGACGGCGAGCGCGGCCCGGGTGCGCTCGACCTCGCAGGCGGCGCGGGCCAGCAGGCCGCGTGCGGTGTCGGTGTCGAGCCCGAGGACGGCGGCGACCTCGTACGGCGGCAGTTGGTGGCGTACCGCCAACTCCAGGGCCTCGCGCTGCTCGGGGGTGGTGCCGGCGGCCTCCGGCCAGGCCAGGGCGGCAAGTTGGGCGGCCCGCTGGACGGCGAGGGAGGCGGCGGCGCGAGAGGCGGCGGCGCGGGCCGGCGCGGGAGGAATGCCGGCGGCGAGCCGCCGCAGGCAGCACCAGCGGGCGAGCGCGTAGAGCCAGGGGCGCCGCAGGTCGGAGTCGCGCAGCCGGGCGCGCTGGCGTTCGGCGAGCGCGAGGACGTCGCCGAGGGCGCCGGCGGCGGCGTCGTGCTCGCACAGGACGGACAGGCAGTACGTGAACAGGCCGTCGAGGTACGGCTCGTAGTGGGCGGGCGGCACCATCGGCAGCGTGCCGTGCGGGCGGCGCGCCGCGTCACGGTCCCGCGCGGCCGACCGCTCGCGCGCCGCGGAACGCCCGGACGCCGCAGCCCGGTGCCTGCGGTGCGCACCGTTCTGCGGGATGGGGGTGGGGGTCTCCTGCCTGCTCATCACCGGGCGACGGTAGGCCCGCGGCCCGCCCCGCTTCAGCAGTCCTCGCGGCCATTAATCCTTATGGGTGGCGATGCGGCCCGAATTGGGACATCCCGACCACTCTTGCGAGTGAATACGCGTGCCCGCCCGCGACGCCCGCGCCGTACGCCCCCGTTCGCACCCCCCGGAGC
>NZ_JAJSYW010000378.1:0-1275 GCF_036815005.1 Streptomyces sp. IBSBF 2435
TGAAGCTTCCCCGTTGACCTGGACACCTGGAGACTGGGACCTGGTCCCAGAGGAAGTAGAGCCAGGTGAGCAACAAGCAGGGCAAACGGTACTCGGAGGAGTTCAAGCGTGATGCCGTCGCGCTGGCCCGATCCTCGAGCAAAACGGTCACCGAGGTGGCCCGGGACCTGGGAGTGAGCCCCGAAGGGCTGCGGAGCTGGGTCAAGCAGGACAGGGTCGACCGCGGCGAGGGCGGCCCGGGCGAGCTGACCAGTGCCGAGCACGAGGAATTGCGTCGCCTTCGCCGGCAGAACCTCGAACAGCAGAAGACCATCGAGGTCCTGAAAAAAGCCACGGCCTTCTTCGCGCGGGACAGCGACCGGTGAGCGAGGTCTACCGGTTCATCGCGGCGGAGAAGGCCACCTACCCGGTCGCCCTGCTCTGCCGCGTACTCGGTGTTCCTCGCTCCTCCTTCTACGCCTGGAGCGGCGGCGAGGACACCCGGCGCGCGCGCCGTCGGGCCGACGAAGCACTCGCACACGAGATCACCGTGGTCCACCTGGCCTCCAGGGGCGCCTACGGCGTCCCGCGCGTCCATGCCGAGCTGCGGCGGCTGGGCCACGGCGTGAACCGCAAACGGGTCGAGCGGCTGATGCGCGAACGCGGCATCGCCGGAGTCACCCGCCGCCACCGCCGGTCGCTGACCCGTCCGGACAAGCAGGCCCGGCCCGCACCGGACCTGATCGGCCGTGACTTCACCGCGGACCGGCCCGGCACCCGCCTGGTCGGCGACATCACCTACCTGCCGACCGAGGAGGGCTGGCTCTACCTCGCCTGTTGGCTGGACCTGGCCACCCGCGAGATCGTCGGCTGGTCGATGGCCGACCACCACCGCGCGGACCTGGTCGTCGACGCCCTGCACATGGCCCACGGACGCGGCCGCCTGGAACCGGACTGCATCGCGCACAGCGACCGCGGAAGCGAATACACCTCGGCCCAATTCCGCGCCGAGGTAGCCAGGTTGGGCGTGAGGGCGAGCACCGGACGCACCGGCTCGTGTTACGACAACGCCGCAGCTGAGAGCTTCTGGGCGGTTCTCAAAGCCGAAATCGGCACCCAGACCTGGCCCGACCGGGCAACCGCCCGCACTGAGGTCTTCTCCTTCATCGAGACCTTCTACAACCGCCGCCGACTACGCAAACACCCCAACTGGGGCTACCTGACCCCGCACGAGACCCGACAGCGGCACACCATCGCCGCATAAGAACGAGTGTCCGAGATCACGGGGAAACTTCA
>NZ_JAJSYW010000379.1:0-1270 GCF_036815005.1 Streptomyces sp. IBSBF 2435
ACGCCCGCCCCGCCCCCCACCCGGGCGGGGGGGCCCCCCCAACCCCCACCCCCCCCCCCCCCGGCCCCGCGGACCCGCCCCGGCGCCTGCCGCCGCTCGCCGGCCCCCCGCCGCCTGCCGCCTGACGTCCCGTCCGGGGCCGGCTCCGCGCGCGGCTCCGGGGGGCTGGGAGACGGCCCGCGGCGACCGCGGACGCGGGCCGCGCCCAAACCGGGCACCGCTGCGGGCGGTCTGGGCGCCGGTTTCGCCCACTCCCCGGCATGGCACCGCGTGACCTGCGGCGATGCATTCCTGTTTCGGGCACAACCGGGCCTTTGTTCATCCGTTATGGGCCACTGGCGGGCGTGAGCGCGTTGGTATAACTCTTCCACGGGCAAAACCGGGCACGCTGTGCCCGGATCGGCGAAGAGACGAGGTGGGATCGATGCGGGCCGAGGAGCGCCAGCACCGCATACTCACCCTCGCGCGCCACCAGGGCCAGGTCGAGGTCACCGTGGTCGCCTCCGACCTGAAGGTCGCGCCGGAAACCATCCGCCGCGACCTCGGCGTCCTGGAGCGCCGAGGCCTGGTCCGCCGCACCTACGGCGGGGCCTACCCCGTCGAAGGCGCGGGCTTCGAGACGAACATGGCGCAACGGCTCACCCTGCACGTCGCCGACAAGCGCCGTATCGCCGCCGAGGCGGTCAAGCTGGTCGGCGAGGCGGAGACCGTGTTCGTGGACGAGGGCTACACCCCCCAGCTCCTCGCCATGCTGCTGCCGACCGACCGGCCGCTGACCGTGGTCACCGCGTCGCTGTCGACCGCGGCGGCGGTCGCGGACTCCGCCGACACCACTGTTCTGCTGCTCGGCGGCCGGGTCCGGGCCCGGACACTGGCCACGGTCGGCTCCTGGGCCACCGCGATGCTCGCGGGCTTCGTCATCGACCTGGCGTTCGTCGGGTCCAACGGCATCTCCCGCGAACTCGGCCTGACCACCCCCGACCCGGTCGTCGCCGACGTCAAGGCCAAGGCGCTGGAAGTCTCCCGGCGGCGGGTGTTCATGGGCCACCACAGCAAGTTCGGCGCCAGCAGCTTCTGCCGCTTCGCCGAGGTCGCCGACTTCGAGGCGATCGTCACCGACACCGGTCTGTCCAGCGCCGAGGCGCACCGCTACGCACTGCTGGGACCACGCGTCTTCAGGGTCTGACGCGGGGCCACCGCTTCCCTCTTCCCCTTCCACGCACGCCGCTCCGGGCTCCCCCCTGCCCGCGGACGGCCGACCCTCCACCTC
>NZ_JAJSYW010000380.1:0-1248 GCF_036815005.1 Streptomyces sp. IBSBF 2435
GCCGCACCCCGCCCGGCCCGCCGCCCCAGCCGCCGGATCGCGATGATCGCCGCGGTCGGCGTCCTGGCCGGCGGCGGCGCGTCGCTCGCGCTGGCCGGCACCGGCAACGCGGCCGTCGCCCCGCAGCAGCGGACGAACGCGGCGGCGCCCGCGGCGACAGGCACGGGCCTGGCCGACCCGCACAAGAAGGAGATCGCGATGGAGCTGGTCTCCTCCGCCGAGAACTCCTCGCTGGACTGGAAGGCCCAGTACAAGTACATCGAGGACATCGGCGACGGGCGCGGCTACACCGCCGGCATCATCGGCTTCTGCTCCGGCACCGGCGACATGCTGGAACTGGTCCAGCACTACACCGACCTCGAACCGGGCAACGGCCTGGCCAAATACCTGCCCGCCCTGGAGCAGGTCAACGGCAGCGACTCGCACTCCGGCCTCGGCACCGCCTTCGTCACCGCGTGGAAGGCCGCCGCGAAGGACACCGTCTTCCAGCAGGCGCAGAACGACGAGCGCGACAGCGTCTACTTCAACCCGTCGGTGAACCAGGCCAAGTCCGACGGCCTCGGCACCCTCGGCCAGTTCATCTACTACGACGCGATCGTGATGCACGGCCCCGGCGACGACTCCGTCAGCTTCGGCGGCATCCGCAAGACCGCGATGAAGAAGGCCAAGACCCCGGCGCAGGGCGGCAACGAGACCACCTACCTCAACGCCTTCCTCGACGCCCGCAAGGCCGCGATGAAGACCGAGGACGCGCACGACGACACCAGCAGGGTCGACACCGAGCAGCGCACCTTCCTCCAGGCGGGCAACCTCAACCTCGACCCGCCGCTGCGCTGGAAGACCTACGGGGACTCGTACCAGATCCTCACCCTCCCCTAACGGCGGCCTTCGCAGCGGCCGGGACGCACGCGCCGTCCTGCGTCCTGGCCGCTGCTAGGCTCCGCGCGTACGGCACAGAGGTCGGATGTCTGCGTGCCCGGAAGAGTGAGGAGCCGCCGCCCATGCTGCGCTACCAGCTGACCCACCCGACGATTCTGGCGGCCCTGGCCTCCGCGGGCCACGGCTCCCGAATCCTGATCAGCGACGGCCAGTACCCGCACACCACGGGTGCCAACCCGGCCGCCGAGCGGGTCTACCTCAACCTCGCCCCCGACCGGCTGCTCGTCACCGAGGTGCTGGCCGCGCTGACCGACGCGGTGCCCGTCGAGGCCGCCACCGTCATGTCCCCGCCCCCCGACCAGCCCGAAC
>NZ_JAJSYW010000381.1:0-2422 GCF_036815005.1 Streptomyces sp. IBSBF 2435
TTGGGGTGTATTATTAAAGGTAAAACCGGGGGGGGGGGGGCGGGGGGCGGGCCGGGGGGGCCCGCCGCACGACCGGCGCGCGCCGATGCCCGCCGCGTACCCGTCGCCGCGCACCCGCGGCCACTCCGACCAGGAGCCGCGGGTACGTGGCGGCTTCGGGTTCCCGAACAGCGCCGGCGGCTGTGTCCGACCGGCAGACCTGTTGACGAGGAAGGCTAGGTGAGGGACGTGCAGCAGCACGGGACCGACAAGGACACGACTCGGGGAGGCGAGTGATTCACGATGACCATCATCGAGGACATCGTGCAGACAGCGCCGGGCACCGGGGACCTGCGCGCCCGGGTCGCGGAACTGCAGGCCGTCCAGGAGCTGGCCCAGCAGGGTCCCGGCGCCCAGGCGACCGAGGCCCAGCACGCCAAGGGCAAGCTCACCGCGCGTGAGCGGATCGGCCTGCTGCTGGACGAGGGCACCTTCCGCGAGGTGGAGCCCTTGCGGCGGCACCGGNCGCCAAGGGCAAGCTCACCGCGCGTGAGCGGATCGGCCTGCTGCTGGACGAGGGCACCTTCCGCGAGGTGGAGCCCTTGCGGCGGCACCGGGCGACCGGGTTCGGGCTGGAGGCCAAACGGCCCTACACCGACGGTGTGATCACCGGCTGGGGCCTGGTGCACGGCCGTACGGTCTTCGTCTACGCGCACGACTTCCGGATCTTCGGCGGCGCGCTGGGCGAGGCCCACGCGACGAAGATCCACAAGATCATGGACATGGCGATCTCGGCCGGCGCCCCGCTGGTGTCGCTCAACGACGGGGCCGGCGCGCGTATCCAGGAGGGCGTCTCGGCGCTGGCCGGATACGGCGGCATCTTCCAGCGCAACACCCGTGCCTCCGGGGTGATCCCGCAGATCAGCGTGATGCTCGGTCCCTGCGCGGGCGGCGCCGCCTACTCGCCGGCGCTCACCGACTTCGTGTTCATGGTCCGCGAGACCTCCCAGATGTTCATCACCGGCCCCGATGTGGTGCAGGCCGTCACCGGTGAGCTGATCACCCAGAACGGCCTGGGCGGCGCCGACGTCCACGCCGGGGTGTCGGGCGTCTCGCACTTCGCCTACGACGACGAGCAGACCTGCCTCGAAGAGGTCCGCTACCTGCTCTCGCTGCTGCCGCAGAACAACCGCGAGANGTGTCGGGCGTCTCGCACTTCGCCTACGACGACGAGCAGACCTGCCTCGAAGAGGTCCGCTACCTGCTCTCGCTGCTGCCGCAGAACAACCGCGAGACGGCACCGGAGGAACCCGCCCACGACCCGGTGGACCGGCGCTGCGAGCGGCTGCTCGACCTGGTGCCCGTCGAGGGCCAGCGGCCCTACGACATGCGCGCGGTCATCGAGGAGATCGTCGACGACGGCGAATACCTGGAGATCCACGAGCACTGGGCCACCAACATCATCTGCGCCCTGGCCCGCCTCGACGGCCACACCGTCGGCATCGTGGCCAACCAGCCGCAGTCCATGGCCGGCGTCCTGGACATCCACGCCTCCGAGAAGGCCGCGCGCTTCGTCCAGTTCTGCGACGCCTTCAACATCCCGATCCTCACCCTGATCGACGTCCCCGGCTTCCTGCCCGGCGTCGGCCAGGAGCACGGCGGCATCATCAGGCACGGCGCCAAGCTCCTGTACGCCTACTGCAACGCGACAGTCCCGCGCATCTCCCTCGTGATCCGCAAGGCCTACGGGGGCGCGTACATCGTCATGGACTCCCGCTCGGTGGGCGCCGACCTGTCGTTCGCCTGGCCGTCGAACGAGATCGCGGTGATGGGCGCGGAAGGCGCGGCCAACGTCATCTTCCGCCGGCAGATCGCCGACTCCGACGACCCGGACGAGACCCGTGCGGAGATGGTCAAGCAGTACAAGGACGAACTCATGCACCCCTACTACGCGGCCGAACGCGGCCTGGTCGACGACGTCATCGACCCCGTGGACACCCGCGACATCCTGGTCCGCTCGCTGCGCATGCTGCGGACCAAGCACGCCGATCTCCCGGTGCGCAAGCACGGCAACCCGCCGCAGTGAACGCACCTGGCGGGGCGGCAGCCGACCGCCCCGCGCCATGCCGGCCGGCCGCGGTGCCCACCGCGGTCCGGCGCCAGGATCCGTACCGGCCCGCCCCCGGGACCCCAGTCGGGGCCGACCGGTACACCCAGGGCTGCCCAGCGGGGGCAGCTACTGCTTCAGGAGGCCCAGTAACGTGACCAGCCAGGTCGAAGAGGCGGAGCACTCGCCGGACGCCACCGTGTCCGACGAACAGATCAGGACCGCCAAGAAGGTCCAGCGCATGGACCGGGTGATCATCCGGTTCGCTGGTGATTCCGGTGATGGTATGCAGCTTACGGGTGATCGTTTTACGTCGGAGACGGCGTCGTTCGGTAA
>NZ_JAJSYW010000382.1:0-1217 GCF_036815005.1 Streptomyces sp. IBSBF 2435
GTTCGCAGGTGGGGGCGGGCGGCTGCCAGCGGGGTGAGGAGGCCGGCGGCGTCGTCGGCGGCGAGGGCGGTGTCGAGGTGGCCGAGCGCGGTGCCTGCGGTGGTGGGCAGGTCGGTGAGCGCGGTGATCTGGGCGGCGAGTCTGCGCAGGTCGGCCGCGTTCGCCCTGGCCCAGCTATCGACGGTGCGGTCGGCGGCGCGCCGGCTGCGGGTGGCGTTGACCCGTTCCTCACCGGTGGAGCCGGGTGTGCCGGGGCGCAGGCGCAGATAGCGCCGTTCGGCGGCCTGGCGGCTGGCGACGCCGAGGGGGGCGGCCAGGTCGGCCCAGCTGGCACCGGCACTCCGGGCCGTCTCGATGAGGCCTGTCTCCCAGCCGGCGAGCTGTTCGCGCACTTCGCGCAGGAGGAGCAGCGAGGCGAGTGCCTGCTGGCGGCCCTCGGCGGCTCCGGGGTCGTCGCCGGGTTGCGCGCTGCTGGCGTGGCGCAGCGCTGTCCTGATCGTCTCCAGCGCCGCGGCGGCGGCGAGGAAGGAGGCGGCCGTGCCGTGTTCGGGCGGGCCGGGTGGTGCGGTGCGGTCGGCTGTCACGGTACCTGCTTCCAGTGTCACCCTCCGGGTGACGGGCGTGTTTGTCATCGGATGGATGACATGGTACAACAGTGGGCAGGTGAAAGACACCCGGCAGCAACTGCCCGACTCCCTGGAGGTGTTCCGCGATGCTGATGCGTACCGACCCCTTCCGTGAACTGGACCGACTCACCGAGCAGCTCCTGCGCCCCGGCACCTGGTCGAGGCCGGCGGGGATGCCGATGGACGCGTACCGCGACGGTGAGGAGTACGTGGTCTCCTTCGACCTGCCCGGGGTCTCCCCGGAGGCGATCGACATCGACGTCGAGCGCAACATGCTGACCGTGAAGGCCGAACGGCGGCCCGCCGCGCACGGCGACGGGGTGCAGATGGACGTCTCCGAGCGGCCGCTCGGCGTCTTCTCGCGCCGGATCCTGCTGGCGGACGCCCTGGACACCGAGCACATCCGGGCGGACTACGAGGCCGGGGTCCTCACGCTGCGCATCCCCGTCGCCGAGCGCGCCAAGGCCCGCAAGATCGCCGTCGGCGCGAAGCGGGACCGGCAGGAGATCACCGGCTGAAGCCGGCGCGTCCCCCGGCGGGAAGCGAGCGCGCCTCCTGGGGCGCCACCGCGCCGCCCCACCGGTCCTACCC
>NZ_JAJSYW010000383.1:0-1171 GCF_036815005.1 Streptomyces sp. IBSBF 2435
GCCCAGGCCGCTCCGATCAGACCGACCATCGCGACGCTGGCCGCGGTGGGGGCGTAGGGGAGCAGGCGGGGGCCGAGCGTGGTGGCGGCGCCGGTTGCGGTGGTGCCGGTGATCACGGCGGCGACCGTGCCGATGCCGAGTCGCTCCAGGGTGTCGGCGAGCCCGCCGCCTGTCTTCGCCTTGGTCGCGGTGGTGCGGTGCAGACCGGTGCGGGCGGTGCGCCAGGCCCGGCGGGCGAGGATGCGGTGTCCGGCGAGGATGCGGCGGAGCAGGTGCCGGTCGGGCAGGTAGGGGCGGAGGTGGGGGCGGGCGAGTGCGCGCCGGGTGGTGGTCATCAGGCTGCCCCGGTGAGCTGGGCGACCAGGGTGCGGGCGAGGGTGACGAGCATGCCCCAGATGCCGCCGGCCTGGGCGTAGGTGACGGCGGCGGCGATGCCGAGCAGGGCCGGCCACACGGTGCGCTTCCAGCCGGGCAGGAAGGTCAGGGCGGTCAGGGCGAGCGCGAGGCCGCCTTCGCCGGGGTTGCCCAGGCCGCTGCCGGGGCCGAACGCGGCGGTGGGGACGGAGGCGATGCCGGTGGCTGCGGCGGCCCAGGAGCTGCCTGCGGCCATCCACAGTGTGCCGGTGACGATGCCGGTGGTGCCGATGCCGTCGCGGTGGTGGATGACTTTGAGGCGGCTGGCCTTGCGGATGCCGAAGAGGAGCACGAGGGCGGCGGCGAGGGCGAGGCCGGACAGGGTGATGCTGCCCAGGAGGTGTCCGTGGGCGCTGGGCGCGGCGGCGGGCGCCGGAGCGGCGAAGGTGATGGTGGTCATGTGGTTGCTCCGGGGGCGTAGAGGGCTGTGGCGAGGATCGCGGCGGCCAGCGGGATGCGGCAGGTCCAGGCGAGCGGGGGCCACCAGCTGCGGGTGCGGTGGGCGAGGTATCCGCCGGCGGTGAGGAGTCCGGCGGCCAGGATCAGGGCGGTGGTGGTGCCGGCGGTGTGGCCGCAGTCGGTGAGCCAGCAGGTCATGGCGGGCTGGAGGCCGAGGGCGTATCCGCAGTAGGCGCCGGCGGCGGTGGAGGCGGCCCACCGGGTGCGGCGGTTCAGGCCGCTGTACCAGGCGGTGGCGGGGTTGCGGTCACCGCGGTGCGCGCGGGGGTGGGGCTTCTTCCTCCGCTCCCCCTCGGGG
>NZ_JAJSYW010000384.1:0-1157 GCF_036815005.1 Streptomyces sp. IBSBF 2435
GTCCTGGCGCTGCGGCTGACTGGTCCGCGGGGGAGGGTGCGGGTGGGTCGGGCGTCCCGGTGCTGCCTGCGGAGGGCGGTGTGCCCGGGCAGGGTGTGCCGCACTTGGCGGCGGCAGGGGCGCCCGATCGGTCTGCGGGCCAGCCTCCGCCCGGCCCGGACGCCGCCGCGCCCGGCGACCCCCTCACCAGGGCCCTGGCCGAGGTCGAAGCGGCGGCGGCAGACGTACGGGCCATCCCCGCGCGGGCACACCCGGCGCAGGAGCCGCCCCGTCCTCCGGCCAGGAAGGGCCTGCAACCCCACACCCGCCTCAGCGCGCAGCTGACCGTCGCAATGGCCGCGGCTTTCGCCGCCGGGCACCTGGTCTTCCCGCACCACTGGACGTGGACCGTGATCACGGCCTTCGTCGTGTGCAGCGCCGCCCGCGCCCGGGGCGACGTGGTACATCGCAGCGGGTTGCGCGTGGCCGGGGCTTTCACCGGCGCGGTGACGGGCACCCTCGTCGCCCACCTGGTGGCGGACGTACCGCCCGCCGCCGTCGCGGTGATCTTCTGCTACCTCTTCGTCGGGATATGGCTGCGCGAAGTGAGCTACGCCGTGTGGGCGTTCTGCGTGACCAGCCTGCTGGCCGTGCTCTACTCCCTGGACGGCGAGCAGGGCACTGCCCTTCTCCTCCAGCGTCCGGAGGGCATCCTCGCCGGGTCTGCATGCGGCATCCTGGCCGCGTATTTCGTGCTGCCGCTCCGTACGGAGACGGTGATGCGGGGGCGGGCCGCCCGTACCCTCCAGGTCCTGCAGGACCTGCTCACCACGGCACGCGAACCCGACCCGGAACCGGCCGCGCTGCGGAAACTGGCCCGCGCCCTGGACCGCTCGGCCCGCGACCTCAGCGAGGCGGCCGCGTCGGCGCGGGCCCACCGTGCCCTGTTCGCCCGCCGCGCCGCCCCCGGCGCGGCACCGCACGCCGCTGACTGGGCGGAGACGCTGGCTGTGTGCGTACGCGAGGCCCGGGCGCTGGCCGCCACCTCCCCGTCCGACCTCGCCGCGACCCGCGCGCACCTCGTCCTGACCGCCCGCAATCTCGGCCAGGTCCGCCGCCGCCTGGGCCGCCGCCCGGACGCCGAACCCCCTCGCCCTCCGGCCACCACGCCCCCGCCC
>NZ_JAJSYW010000385.1:0-1125 GCF_036815005.1 Streptomyces sp. IBSBF 2435
CCCCCCCGACAACGCCCCCCACGACGCCGCCGACCACTCCGCCCACGCATCACCCGTCGCACCCGCCGACGACGCCGCCCACCAGCACGCCGCCGACCGTGCCGCCGTCGCACAACCCCTCGCACCACCCGTCCCACCCGACCAGCACGCCTCCCGGGCTGCCGCACACCGGTGCCGACGGGGTGGAGTGGATCGCCGCCTCGGCGGTCGCGGTCCTCGGGGCCGGTGGAACGCTCATCGTCATGGCGCGACGCCGCCGCGGCCACCACAGCTGAGGACGTAGAGGCCGTGACAGCGGTGTGACGCCGCCACGGTAGTGACACCCCGTAGCCATCGCGATGCCCCCTCGCGGTGGCGGGAACGGATTCCGGCCGCCTGCGCCATCCCCCGGCGTACGGCGGCCGGTCCCGGGTAAGCGGCGTCAAGAAGGCGTCCACTGAGGGGGGTTTGCGGCCATGGCGATCCGCGACGCACTGTACGACCGGGTACGCAGGCCGAAGCCCGCGCCGGAAACGGCGCCACCGGCGAAGCAGAAGCCGGCCCTGAAGCCCCGGCAGAAAGCCGAGCCGAGGATCCGGGTGAGCCCGAAGCCGACGCCGACGTCACGACCGCGACCGCGGCCGCGCGTGCGTAAGACCCCGCCGCCGGTGCTGCAACGCCGCACCCTCGGCCCGACGCTCGCGCGAGCCGCGGTCCTGGCCGTCGCCATTGTCTGCATGGCCGCCTTCGCGGTGGCGCTGGCGAAGGTGACCCTGGTCCCGTCGCCCTCGTCCGACGCCCTCATCCATACGAATCTGCGCCCCGGCGCGTCCATCCGCGCCTATCTCGACCAGCCGAACGTGCGCGACACGGTCAAGCAGATCGGCGGCAACGTCCTGCTCGGCGTCCCCTTCGGCGTCCTGCTCCCGATGCTCTTCCCCCGCGCCCGCGGCCTGGTGCGCGTCGCCGTGCTGACCGCCCTGGTGATGGTCCTGATCGAGGCCACCCAGGGCGCCCTGGTGGAAGGCCGCGCCTTCGACATCGACGACGTCATCCTCAACACTCTGGGCGCCCTGCTCGGCTACCTGCTCCTCGGCCGCCGTCTGGGCTCCGCCCTCCACCCCCACCGCACCCACTGGTGGCACC
>NZ_JAJSYW010000386.1:0-1105 GCF_036815005.1 Streptomyces sp. IBSBF 2435
GGGCCGGGGGCCTGCCGGAGGGTCGGCGGGCTCTCGGCGGGGCCGGGGCCTGCCGGCTCACAGCGGCGGGAGTCGCAGCGGCCCGGCGCCGGCCCGGGCGTCGCGGATGACGGTCGGCTCGTCGGTGAGGGCGCCGTCGAGGTCGGTCGTGACGGCCAGTACGTGGTTGCCCAGCCGGGCCGGGCCGCTCTCCTCCGAGCCGTCCCTGAAGACGACATGGGCCCGCAGCCGGTCCACCCGGCCGGTCACCAGCCGGGTGAGGCTCATGACGGCGGTCGCGCGGGCGCCGGGGCTCACCCGCGCCAGCCAGGCGTCGGCGCCGGCCGTGACCGCGGCCTCGTAGCGCTGCCACAGCGAAAAGGGGTGGACGAGGCTCAGTTCGAGCGCGCCCGCGGTGCCGAAGGAGGCCCGGTAGTACGGCCGCCGGCCGCTCAGCGCGGCCAGCCTGCGGGTGGCGGTGAGCCGCAGCAGGGTCGGCAGCGACGGGTCGCGGTCCCGCGGCAGGGCGCGTACGACCGCGGGGTCGGCGATCAGGACGGAGGTCGCGGGCGCGCCGGGCCGCCGGGCCAGGCAGTCGCGCAGGCCCGCCAGGAAGTCCGCGACCGTGTCGTTGGCCGGGTCGGCCGCGATCCACGGGTCGGCGACGAGGCGGCCGAGCCCGTGGACCTCGTAGCCGCCCCGGCGCAGGGCCGCGGCCAGCGCCCGCCACTCCCGGGCCGCGGCGAGGCCGTCCTCGATCGCCTCGCCGAGCTGCTCGGCGGTGGGCGCCGCCCGGTCCACCCGCAGGCGGACGAAGGCGTCGTGGTCGTCCAGCACCCGGAAGAGGATCTCGGCGCCGCCGGAAGCGGGGAAGCGAGGCCGCGCCGAGATCACCGCCAGACGGCCGGGGAAGCAGCGCTCGGCCGCGTCCGCCGCCAGGCGCCCGGACCGGCGGGCGGCAGGCGTTCCGGCCAGTCTGCCGAGCAGCATCACCGCCGAAACGATCATGTTCTGCCACCCCCCTCGACCTCGGCTGCGCCGAGGCTAACCGGGGGCGGCGGGGGGCCGCCTGAGCACGCGTACTCAACTCCGGGCAGGTAGTCCGCGCGGGGGGGGGGGGGCCGCG
>NZ_JAJSYW010000387.1:0-1070 GCF_036815005.1 Streptomyces sp. IBSBF 2435
GTGGCGAGGGGCGGGCCGGCCGGGCCGGGAGCCTCGGCGCGGGACGCGCGCAGTTCGCGGGCCAGACGCAGCGGCTCGTGGTCCGCCCAGCCGGCGACGTCCACCGGGGCGGGCAGGAAGCCCTGCGCGGACAGGAACCGCTCCTGCTGGGCCAGCAGCGTCAACCGCTCCTGGCTGAGGTCGAGTTGCAGACTGCCGGCGGTGCCGACGCGGTAGGCCCCGGCCACTCCTTCGGGGCCCGCCCCGGTCTCGGCGCCGAGGATGCGGGCGAGGTCGCCGGGGTGGGCCGCGGCCCAGTCGGCGGCTTCGAGCAGGACGGCCAGGAAGCGCACCACGAGGTCGGGGCGCTCGTCCAGCAGCCGCTGGTGGACGGTGATCGGCCGCGGGGTGCCGTTGTTCACCCGGGACCTGCGGTCGGGTACGGCGTCCAGGTCGATCGCGACCTCGGCCCCGTACCTGCGGGCGGTCTCGACGGCCACCGCGCCCTTGACGTAGACCGCGTCGACCCGGCCGTCCCGCAGCGCCGCCAGCTCCCCTTCCCACTGGCCCTCCCGGACCCCGGGCACCTCGACCAGCTCGGCGTCGGCCAGTGTGAGACCGGCCAGGCCGAGTGCGCCGGCGTGGCCGTGCAGGGCCATGGCGCGCCAGAAGTCGATGGCGATGTCATGGCGTGGGACGGCCAGCCGCCGGGAGCGCAGCTGCTCCGGCGTCCGCAGGTCGCTGTCCTCGCGCACCAGGATGGACTGCCGCTCCTCGATCCAGGTCAGCGCGATCACCCTGGTCGCCTCGCCGCGCGAACGGGCCCACAGCGCGGGGACGTTGCCGCCCTCGCGGAAGAGCGCGGTCAGCTCGTGGGTGAAGTGGCTCTGCGGCAGCCCCTCGGCGTCCTCCCGGTCGGCCGCGTCGCGCAGCGAGCGCACCGCGATGCCGTCGGCGGCGAACTCCGCGGCCAGGGTGCCGCGGTCGGCGGCGATGCCGGTGGCGGTCGGGACGGGGCAGCGGGTGAACCAGATCTCGTCCGGATCGGACATGGGTGCTCCAGGCAGCGGGAGGGCGGGGGCGGGCTCAAC
>NZ_JAJSYW010000388.1:0-1026 GCF_036815005.1 Streptomyces sp. IBSBF 2435
GGGCGGGGTGTGCGCGGCGGGCCGGCGTACCGGCCGGTCAGCACCGGCCGGCCGGCTCGGAGACAGCGCACGAGTTCGCGCTGAAGGTGTTGCCCGAGCCCTTGCTGTCGCGGTCGGCGAGGTCGGCGGGGCTGTTGCCCGACAGGACGTTGCCGCTCACCTGGTCACGCAGGTTGGCGACGCCGACCTCGCTCGGGAAGAGCACGACGCCGCCGGACATCGGCGAGGTGCCGGAGTTGCCGGTGACGGTGTTGTCGGTGATCCGGGTGTCCTCGGCGCCGGTGAGCAGCACGCCGGTGCCCTGGATGACCGGCAGCCGGCCGTTCGCGGCACAGAACTTGTTGTTGTCGGTGATCTTGTTGTGCCGGATGTCGAGGTCGCCGGCCTTCGGGTTGTTCTCGTCGCCGATGACGAAGACGCCGCCGCAGTTGCCGGTGACGGTGTTGTCCTCGACGGCGAGCACGCGGGCCCGGCGGACCGTCACACCGATCCGGTTGCCCGACAGGGTGTTGCCGGAGACGACCGTGCCGCGGGTGTCGAGGGCGCCGCCCTCGGCGTCGACGAGGTTGGCGACGAAGATGCCGGACTGGCCGTTGCCGACCGCCTCGTTGTCGCGCAGCACCGCCCGGGTGGACTTCTCCTGGCTGATGCCCTGCTGGCCGTTGTCCTTCACCAGCACCCGCCGGACGACCATGCCGTCGGTGCCCGACGCGTCGATGCCGTTCGCTCGGAAGCCGGTGACGGCGAGCGACTCGATACGGACCGCGGTCAGCGCGTGGCCGTCGGCGCCGGTGACACAGATGCCGTGGCCGGCCGCCGCGCACGCGGCGGCGGTGGTGGTGCCGGTGGTGGTCGTGCTGTCCTCGGTGCTGTTTTCGGTGGCGGACCGGGTGGTGGAGCCGGTCGCGGACTCGGTCGCGGAGTCGGTCTTGGCGGCCGTGGGCGCGGTGCCCTCCGGCGTGGCGGCCGGGACCGGCTGCGTGGCGTGCGTCGCGCAGGCCGGGCCCGAGGGGGCGGCGGGAGCCG
>NZ_JAJSYW010000389.1:0-1006 GCF_036815005.1 Streptomyces sp. IBSBF 2435
TGGTTGGGAGCCATAACATACCCCCCGCGCCATGGAGCGGTCGATGGGCGGCGCCGCGCACCCCCACCACCCGTCCCGCAGGCTGCTCGCGGCTCTGGCCACGGCTGTCGCCGCGGTGCTGGTCTACGTGCTGACGATGCTGCCCGCCCCCGCGGCCACCCCGAGCGCGGCCCCGGCGGCCGACGTCGTCGGCAACGCCACCCACTTCGACGGCCTCGGCCAGCCCTACGGCGGCTGCGGCATGCCGCAGGCCCAGCTGGACTCACCGGACTTCGTCGCGCTGAACGTCTTCAACACGCCCGGCGACTACGCGAATTACCCGCGGCCCGTGCCGCCCGCACAGAGCGCGATCAAGGGCGCCTGGGACAACGGCCACAACTGCGGGCGCTGGGTGAAGGTCACCATCGGCGACTACTGCACCGGCACCAACGACGGCGCCCCCGGCCAGCCCTTCTGCCGCAACGGCGGTTGGACCCAGGACTCCTACAACGGCGCCACCCTCACCATGCTGGTCGCCGACAGCTGCGCGGACGCCAACGCCTGGTGCCGGGACGACCCGAACCACCTGGACCTCGACACCGCGTCACTCAACCACTTCACGCAGAACGGCAGTACGGTGACCGGGCTCCCGGACCGCTGGAACAACCGCCATGTGTCGTGGAGTTACGTCCCCGCTCCCGGCTACACCGGTGACATCAAGATCGGCTTCCTCCAGGGCGCCCAGCGCTACTGGGGCGCGGTCTCGGTCTCCCACCTGCCCAACGGCGTGCACGGTGTGGAGTATTACTCCGCCGGGGCCTGGCACGACGCGCAGATGAACAGCGACATGGGCCAGTCGTTCATCCTGAACCCGCTCACCGACGGCGGCACGGACTTCAGGATCCGGGTGCGGGACGTCACCGACAGCTACGTCTTCGGCGGCCGGACCTACGACTTCTCCCTGCCCGCGGCATGCTCGGGCACCTGCTCGCAGCCGTACACCGGCGTCACCTACACGACCGCGGGC
>NZ_JAJSYW010000390.1:0-971 GCF_036815005.1 Streptomyces sp. IBSBF 2435
CCCCACGACGCCCCCCACCACCCCGCCGGCGTCGGGCGGCTGCACCGCGGCCGTCCACATCACCAGCTCCTGGTCGGGCGGCTTCCAGGCCGATGTCACGGTGCTCAACACCGGCACCCGGCAGACCAGCGGCTGGGCCGTCGGGCTGACGCTGCCGTCGGGCGTGCAGATCAGCAACATCTGGAACGCGGCCGTCGACCCGTCGGCGCCGGCCACCACGCTGCGCAACGTCGCCTACAACGGCACGCTCGCCCCTTCGGCCAGTACGTCCTGGGGCATGACGCTCAGCGGCGCGAACCAGAACCTCGGCACCCCGACCTGTACGGCATCGGGGTGAGGATCCGCGGAAGAGTGTGAACGGTGCCGTCTCTTCGGCGCGCCCAGCGCGATCACCGTCCGTGACCGTCACGATGGGCACTGCCGGACGGCCGCCCCGGCGCTGCGTACGGGACGGCCGTCCGGCGTGCGTTCGCGCGCCCGGAGCCGTGCCGCCGACGCCGGCGTTCACGGATGACGGAGCAGAAATGGCGAGCGGCCCAGAGCGCCCATAGCTTCGAATCGCGCGGGCACCGCCCCCCTGCCGAAGGGGCGTTGGCGAGTGCAATCCGAAGCAGCGGACTGGGACCTGTCGCAGCGCTCTGTGGCTCTGCCGGGTCGAGAAAGGCAGGTCAGGGCGATGCCCGTACGGCACAGCAGGTATATCGCAGGAGTCATGACGGTCGCGGCGCTCGGAACGGGAGCCGTCATGGCTCCCGCGGCGCACGCGGAGTGGGGCGTGCGGCTGGTGCACGAGGGACAGTCGATCCAGGCGGCGGTCGACGCGGCCGCCGACGGCGACACCGTTCTCGTGATGCCGGGCACGTACCGGGAGAGCGTGCAGATCACCAGGAACGTGACCCTGAAGGGCGCGGGCGCCGGCCTGGTCACGCTCACCGCCCCGGCCGGCCAGGGCGCCCAGCCCGCCCCCGCGG
>NZ_JAJSYW010000391.1:0-862 GCF_036815005.1 Streptomyces sp. IBSBF 2435
GGGTGTCGTCGTGATGGAGCGGCTGTCCGAGGCCCGGCGCAACGGTCATGAGGTGCTGGCGGTCTTCCGGTCGAGTGCGGTGAATCAGGATGGTGCGTCGAACGGTTTGACGGCGCCGAATGGTCCGTCGCAGCAGCGGGTGATCCGGCAGGCGCTGGCGGCGGCGGGTCTGTCGGCGTCGGATGTGGATGTGGTCGAGGCGCACGGCACGGGTACGAAGCTGGGCGACCCGATCGAGGCCGACGCGTTGCTGGCGACCTACGGTCAGGACCGGCCGGGGGATCGGCCGTTGTGGCTGGGGTCGTTGAAGTCGAACATCGGGCATGCCCAGGCCGCGGCGGGTGTCGGTGGTGTGATCAAGATGGTGCTGGCGCTGCGGCACGGTGTGCTGCCGAAGACGCTGCACGTCGCCGAGCCGACCACCCAGGTCGACTGGACCCGGGGCGACGTGCGGCTGCTGACCGAAGCGGTGCCGTGGCCGGAGAACGGGCACCCGCGACGCGCGGGGGTGTCGGCGTTCGGCGTGAGCGGGACCAACGCGCACGTGATCCTCGAGGCACCTGCGGAAGCCTGCGCGGACGAACCCCCGGCGGACGAACCCCCGGCTGCCGAAAGCGTGGCGGGTGAGGAAGCAGCCGAGGCCGACCGCGTAGTGCCGTGGGTGGTGTCGGGGAAGTCGGCCGAGGCCGCCCAGGAGCAGGCGTCCCGGTTGCTGGAGCACGTCGGTGCCGATCCGTCGCTGCGTCCGGTGGATGTGGCCTGGTCGTTGCTCGGTTCGAGGGCGGTGTTCGACCACCGGTTGGTGGTGGTGGGTGCCGACCGGGAGGAGCTGTTGGCGGGTTTGCGTGCGGCGGCCGGTGGG
>NZ_JAJSYW010000392.1:0-847 GCF_036815005.1 Streptomyces sp. IBSBF 2435
CCCCTCGCACTCCCCGACCAGCCGCCCGACCACGACCCCCAGCACCTCCGCGTCGCCCACCGCCTCGGCCGATCCCACGAAGCCGGCCGGTCCTGCGGCGGGACCGCACGTCTCCTCCGTCTCCGTCTCGGGCAGCTGCAACGCCGCCGCCCGTAAGGCGACCGCGACGGTGTCCGTGCAGTACGACGGCACCGCGGCGGGCACCCTGCACCTCAAATGGTGGCATAACGCCACGGGCACGCCCCAGGGCGCGGGCAAGGTGACCCCGGTGAGCGCGAAATTCCCCAAGGGCGCGGTGAGTTACACCTACACCTCGACCATCACCTTCGACTCCGATCCAAGCCACCCCTACGTCGGCGTGACCGTCTCCACCGACCCGGCAGCCGCCTCCGGCAACCGCACGTCCACCGTCGTCTGCCGCTGACCAGCAGCAGCGACCGGCCCCGCCCGGGCGACGAAGTGCCGTCGCCCGGGCGGGGTTTCGCGCAGGGGCGCGGCTCAGGCCGCGGCGTCCTGCGCGCGGGTGTGCGCGACCAGCGCGTTGGCGTGGCCGTGGCCGAGTCCGTACTCGGACGTGAGCCAGCCGACGAGTTCCCCGTGCCGGGTCAGCGGGGAGGCACGGATCAGGCCCTGCCACTCCGCGATCGGGCGGCCGTACTTCTTCTCGATCGAGGGGAAGTAGCTTGCGGGGCCGCTCTTTTCTGTGGTCATCCCGGTCTCCTCCGGCTGCGGGCTCTGGTCCGTCGCAGAGATGGACCGGCCGGAGGCGGGCAAGTCATCGGTCCTGCGGCGGCGAAGCGAGCGCGGTCGCGGGGGACGCGTCGGCGGGGTCGGCCCGGGGCTTCTC
>NZ_JAJSYW010000393.1:0-803 GCF_036815005.1 Streptomyces sp. IBSBF 2435
CCCCCGACGCCCGCTCCCCGTCTGCCAGCAGCCGCCCCACCGCCTCGACCAGCTCGCCGACCTGCCATGCCTCCTCGATGACGTCCTCGGGCTGCGGCGCAGCGCGCATCACCCTTTCCGACTCCGCCACCAGCCGTGCAGCGTCCATCTCCGCACCCCCTCAGTGCGCCGGCGGTGGTGACTCCTGCACCACCTGCCGACATCACTCAGCGTGACAGAATCTCACCGGGCGCGAAAAGGCCGGTCGTGACATCTGTGGATAACCCCGCACCTGTGGACAACCGCGTCACCCGGCCGCCGGACCGGTTGACCCGCCCGCCGCGGGGCCGACCGGCGGACCGGCGGAGGGACCCCTCGACCGGTCCACCCGCGGAAACCGCTCCTCGTTCCGGTCGATCTTGGCCGCGAGCGCGGCCAGCACATCGACCTCCAGCACCGCGCAGAACTGGAGCAGATACGCCAGCACGTCTGCGACCTCGTCGCGCACCCGGTGCGCGGACCCCGGGTCCGCCATCACCGCCGACGCCTGCTCGGGCGTCAGCCACTGGAAGATCTCCAGCAGTTCCGCCGCCTCGACGCTCAGCGCCGCGGCCAGATTCTTCGGGGTGTGGAACGGCTCCCAGTCACGGGCCGCGGCGAATTCGACGAGGCGGCGCTGCAGGGCCGCGAGGTCGGGTGGTTGTCCGGTCACCCCGCCTGGTCTACCGCATCCCCGCGGCCCTGCAGCGGCGCCTCGTCGAATTAGCCGCGGCCCGTGTCTGGGAGCCGTTCCACACCCCGAACAATATGGCCGCGGCGCTGAG
>NZ_JAJSYW010000394.1:0-801 GCF_036815005.1 Streptomyces sp. IBSBF 2435
GAGCAGGTGGGCTGTCGCCGGGGCGAGGGGGGCCAGGCGGGCGAGCAGGGCGCCCGCCGGGCTGTCCCGGGTCTCCTGGGGCAGCGCGCCCGCTGCTGCCGCCGCCGTCTCCGGGTCGGTGGTGGCGGTCACCAGCAGCAGCCCGATGAAGTGGTCGACCAGCCAGTCGCGCAGCTCGCCGACCGGCGGGCGGCGCCCCTCGTCGATCCAGATCAGCGAGACCGCCTCGACGGAGGCGATCCAGGACCGCACCATCATCGCCAGCCGCGGGCCGGGGGCGGTCACTCCGAGGTGGCGCAGGACCTGTTCGGCGGCTCTTCGGCGTACGCCGTCCACGATCGCGCCGGTACGGCTGGTCTCCGCGACGCCTGCGCCGCCGAGCAGGGCGGCGTACGCCGGGGCGTGCTCGTCCACGTAGGCCAGGTAGCGGTCGAGCGCGGCGGCGAGCCGCTCGGTGGGCGGGCCTTCCGACGGTACGGCGAAGCGGCCGGTCAGCTCTTCGGCGGCTCCGTGCACCGCGGCCTCGTACAACTGCTGCTTGCCGCCGGGGAAATAGCGGTACACCAGCGGGCGGGAGACGCCCGCGGCGGCGGCCACGTCGTCGATGGACACGTCCTCGGGCCTGCGGTGCCCGAAGAGGTCGACGGCCGCCTTGAGCAGGTGGGCGCGGCGCTGCTCCACGCTCATTCTGCGGTACGCGGGGGCCGCGCTGCTGCTCATGCGCCCGAGCGTACGCCCCTCCCGGGCGGGGTCGCCCTCCCCCGACGGAGGGGAAGCGGCGAGCCGGCCGCGGGGCGGGCG
>NZ_JAJSYW010000395.1:0-1215 GCF_036815005.1 Streptomyces sp. IBSBF 2435
GGCCCTCCCAGCCCGACGCCGCATCCCCCCTCCCGGCCCCCGTGCAGGCACCCGCACCGGACCGGCCGCAGGAGCCGACCGGCCCGCCGGAGATACCCGACGTACCGCCGACGGAGGGTGACGAACTGCTGGCGCGGCTGCGGGCGTTGATCGCCAGGTTCGTGGTCCTGCCCTCCGAGGCGGCGCTGGACGCGACCACGCTGTGGGTCGCCGCATCCCACCTCCAGGCCGCCTGGCAGCACGCCCCGCGCCTGGCGGTGGTCGGCCCGGCGAAGCGGTGCGGAAAGTCGAGGCTGCTGGACGTGCTGGCCGAGACCGTCCACGCCCCGGTGCTGACTGTGAACTCCACACCGGCCGCGGTCTTCCGCTCCATCACCGAGGAGCCGCCCACCCTCCTCGTGGACGAGGCCGACACGATCTTCGGCAGCCCGAAGATGGCCGAGAAGAACGAGGAGATGCNCTTCCGCTCCATCACCGAGGAGCCGCCCACCCTCCTCGTGGACGAGGCCGACACGATCTTCGGCAGCCCGAAGATGGCCGAGAAGAACGAGGAGATGCGCGGCCTGCTCAACGCCGGGCACCAGCGCGACCGCTACGTGCTCCGGGTGGTAGGCAACGACCACACCCCGCACCGGTTCCACACCTTCGCCATGGCCGCCATCGCCGGGATCGGCGACCTCCCCGACACGATCATGGACCGCTCCATCGTGATCCGTATGCGCCGCCGGGCCGAAGGCGAACGCGTCTCGCCGTATCGCACCAAGCGCGACAGCCCAACCCTGCGCACGATGCGCGCCAGCCTGGCCCGGTGGGCCAAACCACTGGCTGACCAGGCCCTGCACCTGGAACCGCAGATGCCCGTCGAGGACCGCGCCGCCGACACCTGGGAACCGCTGATCATCGTCGCCGACCTCGCCGGCGGCCCCTGGCCCCGCCGGGCCCGACAGGCATGCACCCGCCTCGTCACCTCCGAGGCCGAATCCGAGGACCACCAGCCCAGCGGCGCGCGCATCCTGGCCGACATCCGACGGATCTTCTACGCCGCCAGCGACCCCGACAGCATCGCCACCGACCAACTCCTGTTCGCCCTCAACGGCGACCCGGAAGCCCCCTGGGCCGAGTGGGGGCGAAGCGGCCTGACCCCGCGCGGCCTCGCCAGCATGCTGCGCGAATTCGGCATCTCCTCCGGCAACGTCCGCATCAGCGACCACACCC
>NZ_JAJSYW010000396.1:0-751 GCF_036815005.1 Streptomyces sp. IBSBF 2435
CCCGTAACCCCGCCCCCACCTGCGGGCCCCGCCCGCGAACCGCAGCCGCGAAACCCTCGGCGGACCCCGGCACGCCGATGCAGACTTGCCGCATGACGTCGAAGCCGCTGAGCAAGGGTGCCAACACGCCGGTCACCGCATCCGCCGTACGGGTGGTGCTGACCTGGGCCGCAGGACCGCCGGGAGGTACGGACCCGGACGCGTCCGCACTGCTGCTGACCCGGGACGGGAAGGTGCGCGGGGACGACGACTTCGTCTTCTACAACCAGCCGCGGCACGCCTCGGGCGCGGTACGCCATATGGGCAAGCAGGGCGCGGGCGGCGTGGTGACCGACACCGTCGAGGTGGACCTCGGCCGGCTCGAAGCGGCGGTCGACCGGGTCGTGCTGGCCGCGTCCGTGGACACCGGGACCTTCGGCGCGCTGTCCGGGCTCGGGCTGCGGCTGGTGGACGCCGGGGCCGGCACCGAGCTGGCGCACTTCGACTTCGCGGCGGCGACCGAGACCGCGCTGGTCGGCGGCGAGCTGTACCGGCGGGACGGCGGCTGGCGCTTCCGGGCGATCGGGCAGGGGTACGCGGCGGGCCTGGCGGGGCTCGCGACGGACTTCGGGATCAGCGTGGACGAGGACAGCGCCGCCGCGCGCACACCCGCCGCCCCGCGGCCCGCGGGCCCCCCGCGCCCCCCGCCGGGCCAGCCCACGGTGCAGGGCGAGGACCTGGGTGCGTGGGTCCAGGCGCAGCGCCTGGACTG
>NZ_JAJSYW010000397.1:0-1127 GCF_036815005.1 Streptomyces sp. IBSBF 2435
ATGGTCCGTCGCAGCAGCGGGTGATCCGGCAGGCGCTGGCGGCGGCGGGTCTGTCCACGTCGGACGTCGATGTGGTCGAGGCGCACGGTACGGGTACGCGGCTGGGCGATCCGATCGAGGCGCAGGCGGTGCTGGCGACGTACGGTCAGGACCGGCCCGCGGATCGGCCGTTGTGGCTGGGGTCGTTGAAGTCGAACATCGGGCACGCCCAGGCCGCTGCCGGCGTGGCGAGCGTGATCAAGATGGTGATGGCCNGGATCGGCCGTTGTGGCTGGGGTCGTTGAAGTCGAACATCGGGCACGCCCAGGCCGCTGCCGGCGTGGCGAGCGTGATCAAGATGGTGATGGCCTTGCAGCACGGGGTGCTGCCCAAGACGCTGCACGTTGCCGAGCCGACCACCCAGGTCGACTGGACCCAGGGCGAGGTGCGGCTGCTGACCGAGTCCGTCCCGTGGCCGGAGAACGGGCACCCGCGACGTGCCGGGGTGTCCGCGTTCGGCGTCAGCGGCACCAACGCGCACCTCATCCTCGAAGCGCCCGCCGGCGCCGGATCCGGACAGGGCGCCCCGCCCGCGGAGCCGTCCGGCGTCGGCGACTTCGCCGCGGACGCTGTCGTGCCGTTGGTGCTCTCGGGCAAGACGGAGGGCGCACTGCGGGCTCAGGCGGCCCGGCTGCTGGAGCACTGGGAGCGGCACCCGTCGCTGCGTCCGGTGGACGTGGGGTGGTCGTTGGTGGGTTCGAGGGCGGTGTTCGACCACCGGTTGGTGGTGGTGGGTGCCGACCGGGAGGAGCTGTTGGCGGGTTTGCGTGCGGCGGCCGGTGGGCGGCCTTGGCCGGGTGTGGCCCGGGGTGTGGCCGGCTCGGGTGGTGGTGTGGTGTTCGTGTTCCCGGGGCAGGGTGCGCAGTGGGTGGGGATGGGCCGGGAGTNGTTCGACCACCGGTTGGTGGTGGTGGGTGCCGACCGGGAGGAGCTGTTGGCGGGTTTGCGTGCGGCGGCCGGTGGGCGGCCTTGGCCGGGTGTGGCCCGGGGTGTGGCCGGCTCGGGTGACGCAGTGGTGTTCGTGTTCCCGGGTCAGGGTGCGCAGTGGGTGGGGATGGGCCGGGAGTTGCTGGTTTCGTCGCCGGTGT
>NZ_JAJSYW010000398.1:0-665 GCF_036815005.1 Streptomyces sp. IBSBF 2435
CCCCCCCCCCCCCCCCCCCCCCCCCCCCCCCCCCCCCCCCCCCCCCCCCCCCCCCCCGCGGCCCGGGCCCGCCGCGGCCGGGCAGCTGACGCACGGCATGGGCCACATGCCGGCCCCGTCCGTGCCGGTCCCCCCGACGCCGGCCGCCACCGGCTCCGCCCTGCCGCCGGCCGCCCTGCCGGCCGTGCTGGACATCCCGGCGATCGGCGTCCACACCAGGCTGCTGGACCTCGGGCTGGCCTCGGACGGCAGTCTTGAGGTGCCGGGCAAGCCGCTGCAGGCGGGCTGGTTCCACGGCTCCCCCGCACCCGGCAGCCCGGGCCCCGCGGTCATCCTCGGCCACGTCGACTCGTACGCCACAGGGCCCGCCGTCTTCTACCGGCTCGGCGCGATGAAGCCGCGCCAGCAGATCCGGGTCACCCGCGCGGACGGCTCCGTCGCCGTCTTCACCGTCGACGCGGTCCGCTCGTACGAGAAGCGGGCCTTCCCCACCCTCGACGTCTACGGCAACACCCCGGACCCGCAGCTGCGCCTGATCACCTGCTCCGACTGGAACACCCGCACCCGCGCCTACGACGGCAACACCGTCGTCTACGCGCACCTGGCCGGATGACCGGGCCCCGGCCGGACCGCCGGGGGCGGCCGGCGCGGGGCCCCGCGCGGGG
>NZ_JAJSYW010000399.1:0-660 GCF_036815005.1 Streptomyces sp. IBSBF 2435
GGGGCTGGCCGTCGGGCCGGCCGACGCGGAGGGCGTGGTGGGGGCCGGAGCCGGGGCCGGGGTTCGCGCAGCGGTGGCTGTCGGGGCGGGCTTCACCGCGGCGGCGGTGTCGCCCTTGTCGTTGCCGGTCGCCACGGCGGTGACGGTGACCGCACCCGCGACGATCACGACCGCCGCGATGACGGCGATGATCTTGGCCCGCCCGCCGAAACGGCGTCCCGCGGGGATGGGTTGCACGGGCGGTGCGGGCGGAGCCGGCGGAGCGGCGGCCGGCAGGACCTCGGCGGGCGGTGCCAGCAACCGGTTGACGAGCAGCGCCAGTCCGTGCTGCCCGCGCCGCTCCCAGTCCTCGCCGTAGGCCGTGACGGCGACCGTCTCCAGCTCGGCCGCGAAATCCGCCGCGCTCTGCGGCTGTTGGGCCGGGTCCTCGGCCAATCCCCTGTTGAGCAACGGCTGTACGGGCTCGGGGGCGGGTACGTCCGCCGCGCCGGTGAGGCTCTGGTGGAAGGCGGCTGTCGCCGCGTGGATGTCGGAGGCCGGGGTCGGCGCGGTCGATGTGGTCGGCAGGGGCGCGGGTGTGGCGGGGGTTGCCTGGGTCGCGGGCGTCGCTGAGGCCTCGGCTGCCGCGGGGGGCGTAGGCGTCGCGGGGGTGGCTGGCGT
>NZ_JAJSYW010000400.1:0-650 GCF_036815005.1 Streptomyces sp. IBSBF 2435
GAGGTGCCGTCGGGGGAGTCGTCGGCGGTGTGGTGGGCGGGGTCGTGGCGCCGCCGCCGGGGCCGGTCAGGCTCAGGTCGTCCGCGTGGTAGGTGCCCTGGCCGTACCAGCCGTGGGTGAAGACGCTCACCGAGGTCGTGCTCGCGCCGGTCTTGAACGTGGTGGACAGCCGCGTCCAGGAGGCGGCGGACGGCGCCCAGGTGCTCGCGTTGACGCCGGTGCCGGTCGCGCCGAGGTAGACGTAGGAGCCCTGGACCCAGCCTGCGAGGGTGTAGGTGGTGTTCGGCTGCACGGTGACGGACTGCTGGCACTGCGCGGTGTCGGACGCGTCGGCGGCGCCCGCCAGTGCGGACGTGCCGGTGTGCACGGGCGCGGCCACCACGGAGCCCGCGGCGCACGTCCAGCCGCTCAGGGTGCCGGTCTCGAACCCGGGGTTCGCCAGCAGCTGCACGTCCGCGGCCGAGGCGTGGCCCGGGGCGGTGACCAGGGCGAGGCCGGCCGCGACGAGGGCGGCGGCGAGGGTCAGCGCCCCGCCGCGGCGGGCCGCCCGGCGGGACGCGGGTGGTCTGGTGGGGTGCGCGTGTGTGTTCTCGGGCATGGCTGGTCCTCCGGTGTGGGGTGCGGGGGTGGGGGGGAGCGCTCCCTCCGGG
>NZ_JAJSYW010000401.1:0-622 GCF_036815005.1 Streptomyces sp. IBSBF 2435
GTTTCGGCGGCGCGGCGGTATTCGGCGTTGATCCGCTGGGCTTCTTCGAGTTGGTCTTCGAGGATGACGATGCGGCAGGCGGCTTCGATGGAGGTGCCGCGGTCGACGAGTTCGCGGGCTCGGGCTGCGATGCGCAGTTGGTAGCGGGAGTAGCGGCGGTGGCCGCCCTCGGATCGCAGCGGGGTGATGAGGCGGGCTTCGCCGACGGCGCGCAGGAAGCCCTGGGTGGTGCCGAGCATCTCGGCGGCGCGGCCCATGGTGTAGGCGGGGTAGTCGTCGTCGTCAAGGCGGCCGAACGAGTCGTCTGCTGTCATCGCACCTCTCTGTGGAACGCGTGGAGGGGCCCTGGTGCCGTATGCACCAGGGCCCCGAAGGAACTGCTACACCATCTGCCGGCCGTCGTACTGCGCCGGCCTTCTGTTTCCGCGGACCCGACCGGAATGCTGTCGGGGGCGCGGGGATCGCGGTTGCTTGACCGGAGACCACCTCACTATCGATGTCCTGCGGTACCCGGGCTCAAGACGTCCGCCCGGGCGATCCTGATGGCGCTTGGGCTCCTCCGTTCTTCCCTCTGGGATCACTCACTTGCCGAACGGATACTGCGCACTGCACTTGCGGATAC
>NZ_JAJSYW010000402.1:0-589 GCF_036815005.1 Streptomyces sp. IBSBF 2435
CCTCAGCCTCAACTCGGCCACGGCCCCCCAACTCGACGCCCTCCCCGGCGTCGGGCCGGTCCTGGCCCAACACATCCTCGACTTCCGCACCCAGCACGGCGCCTTCACCAGCCTCCAGCAACTCCGCCAAGTCCCCGGCATCGGCGACCGTAAATTCACCACCCTCAAACCCCTGGTCCACCCATGACCCCCAACGACCTGCCCCCGGCCACGTCCACGAAGGTCCCCGCCCCCAACTCCATCGCCCAGGAGGTATCCCGACGGCGGATGCGCCCCGGCACGGGTGCGGGGACCGGCGCGCCTAGCGCCGACGCGCCGGAATCGTCCCCACTGGGGGAGGCGCCCGGCAGGGGCGCGGGGAACTGCGCGAGCAACCCAAGTGCACCGCGAGTGTCCCGACGGCGGATGCGCCCCGGCAGGGGTGCGGGGACCGGCGCGCCCAGCGCCGACGCACGGGAAGTGTCCCCACTGGGGGAGGCGCCCGGCACGGGTGCGGGAACCGGCGCGCCTAGCGCCGACGCATCATCACCTGAGAACCCGACCGGGGCCGCCCCGCAGGCCCCGGTCGGGTTCTCAGGTGATGATGCGT
>NZ_JAJSYW010000403.1:0-567 GCF_036815005.1 Streptomyces sp. IBSBF 2435
CCGCACGCCACCCACGTCCCCGTCGTCCTGCCGCCCGGCGCCCCCGCCGACGGCCCGCTGACCGGCTGCGGCCTGCTCGGGCACATGGACCGCGGCAACCCGCACTGGAAGTCGCTGACCGACGGTCTCGCCGCCCGCCTGATGTTCGACGGCCCCTGCGGATACGTCACCCCCACCCTCTACCGCACCACCCCCGCCGCCCCCACCTGGGACTTCACCTCCGTCCACCTGCACGGCACGGTGCACCCGGTGCAGGACCCGCAGGAGACGCTGGACATCGTCAGCCACACCGTCAGGACGCTGGAGGAAGCGTTCGGCGACAAGTGGGACCTGGCCGAGTCCCTCGACTACTTCCGGCAGATCGCCCCCGGGGTCGGCGCCTTCCACTTCCGGGTCACCCACGTCGACGCCATCTTCAAGCTGAGCCAGGAGAAGACGCCGGACGTCCAGGAGCGCGTCATCCGGCGCTTCGAGGCCGACGACGAGCGGAGCGGCCGGCAGTTGGCCCGGCTGATGCGCGGCATCGGACTCGGCACCCCCTCCGGCACCCCGGCCGCCACCTGACCC
>NZ_JAJSYW010000404.1:0-545 GCF_036815005.1 Streptomyces sp. IBSBF 2435
GCCTCGGGGGTGGCGCGGGCGTCCGGCTGGTCGGTGAACCTCGGGACGGGCCAGCCCGCCGGGCGCCCCTCCGGGGTCGGCGACCAGGGCTCCGCGGCGGCGGGCGGTGCGTCGCCCCAGGGCTGCGGCGCCGGCGGTACGTCGGGCTCGTCGGACGGCTCGGCCCGGTCCGGGAAGGAGGGCTGCGCCGACCACACGTCCCAGGGGCGCGCCTGCGCCGGGGCCGGCTCGGCGTCCTCCTCCTCGTCCTGGGCCTCCGGCGCCGGGAACATCGGCCGCGCCGACCAGGCATCCCACGGCGGCGGCTCCGGCGCCGCGTCCTCGTCGGGCGTGCCCCGGTCGTCGGGCTCGACCGGCGCCGTCGCGGCGGCGGGGGGATCGGCCTCCCGCGCGGCCACGTCCGCCGAGGGCGCAGCCACGTCAGCGGACGGCTCCCCGCCCGGCGACGGCTCGGGTTCGATGTCCCGCGCGGCCCCGTCCTGCGACGGATCCGGCACCGCCGGAGCCTGGGGCGGGATCGGGGCTCGGGTCGGGCGGGGCCAGGA
>NZ_JAJSYW010000405.1:0-515 GCF_036815005.1 Streptomyces sp. IBSBF 2435
TGGGACCCGACACCACCGTCGGACTCGGCCTCAGCCACGCCGTGTCGGTTTCCACGCTGCCGGAACGCGGCTCACCCGAGCATGCACCGGCCGTGCAGGACCGCCTCGCGTCCTGGGTCTGCGACCTGTCCCTGCTGCACGACCTGACCGAACGGCTCGCCCGTACGGCACTGCTCGACGACACGCTGCGTGAGATGCTGCGGGCCGGGTCCACCCTGGTCGGCGCGCGGCGCGGCCTGATCGCGCTGGCGCCCGCCGACGGGCTGGGACCCGACACCACCGTCGGACTCGGCCTCAGCCACGCCGAACTGGGCGCCCTGGAGACCGTGGACTTCGGCCGCGGCCCGGCGGGCGCTGACGAGGTCGTGCACGCCGACCTGCGGCACGGCGACCACCCGGACGCCCGGCACCGCGAGGTCGCGGCGCGCCTAGTACTGCAACGGTGTTTGCCGTGACGGGTGGGCAAGTCGGTCGTTGGAGTTGTCATGGGTGGGGCTCTTGCTGGGATCAGGTCG
>NZ_JAJSYW010000406.1:0-508 GCF_036815005.1 Streptomyces sp. IBSBF 2435
GCGGCGGGAAGGGGCGCGGTCTGGCCTCCGCGGGGCGCCGCGGGCGCGGTTGCGCGCCCTGGGGCGGGCGCGGTCCCTGGCCGAGGCGCGGTCCCTGGGCCGGGCGCGGCCCATGGTCCCGGCGCGGGCGGCCTGCGGGGGCGCCGTCGCCGCGCGGCGGGCGGGGGCCGTTCATCGGGCTGCGCCCGGGCTGGTGCTCGTGCGGGGCGGCGTCGCGGCTGCCCGCGCGGCTGGGCGGGTGGCGCTCGCGGTGCGTGCTTGCCCGCGGCGGCGCCCCGGCCGGCCGCGCAGTTCCCCGCGCCCCCGGGTGGGAGCCCCGTGCGGTGGCGTGCCGCCCTCGCCACCGTCGTGGCCGGTCGCGCCGTTCCCCGCGACACCGGGTGAGGGCCACGTGCGGTACGCGCTTGCCGGCTGCGCGGTTCCCCGCGCTCCTGGGACGTGCCCTCCTTCACGGAGGGTGCGACGGGCCGCGACGGCGCAGCCGGAGGCGTGCTCAGGTGTGGGCGGC
>NZ_JAJSYW010000407.1:0-504 GCF_036815005.1 Streptomyces sp. IBSBF 2435
GCTCAGGGGGTACGGGGTGGTCCGGGCGGGGTGGCGAGGGCGCCATCCGTGCGAATCTGCGGCGTCCTTCCCCGTGGCTTACACGTCAGATAGTGCTATTTGATGTTTTCTGCCCCCATGGATCACCAGCAGACGCTTCCCCCCGCTGAGCCGCGCCGGCGAGGGACGTTCCGCGCGGTCGCGGCCTCCTCGGCTGTCGTCGTCGCGGGAGTCATGGCCGCGGCCGGCCTGCTGCTCCCCGCCTCCGCGTCCGCCACCGCCTCCGGCGGCGGAACGACGGGTGACGGGTGGCCGTCCTCCGGCTACGGGCACTCCCAGCCCGCCGACCAGCCGACCGGTCCCGACACGTCGTGGCCCTCGGACGAGCCGACCGGCCCTGACACGTCGTGGCCCTCGGACGAGCCGACCGGCCCCGACACGTCCTGGCCGGACAGCACGACCAGCTGCCCGCCGACGACCCCGCCGACGAACTCGCACCCGCCGCACCACCACCCGCCGCATCAC
>NZ_JAJSYW010000408.1:0-480 GCF_036815005.1 Streptomyces sp. IBSBF 2435
TCTCGATCTTGGCGATCTGGGTCTGGTGGAACTTGAAGCCGAGCCGGGTCATGCGTTCGGCCAGGTCTTCCTGGGACAGGCGTGCGGCTTTGCGCAGGGCCTTCATGTTGTGCGCCACCAGGGCCTCGCCCTCTAGGGGCGTGTAGCGGTGCGCGTGCGGACTGGACATGTCGACCTCCCTTCGACCCGGTCTCGACGCGCCGGGATAGACCAAAACGATACCGCATGAAGAATCCATGCTGCAAGCGGTTGAGTTGTTCGTTATAGGATCGTGACCATCTCCGACCAGTGAACATGCTGGGATCGCATGCTCTAGTAATGCCAGAAGCGCTTGACTGGTGGGCGTGCGCCATGATATGAATGTTCTAATCCCGCATTGTGATACCAACCTGGAGGAGGTTGAGCGCCGGTCGAGACTGGCGCCGCACAGCACAAAGCCCCCGGCGCTACCAACACCGGGGGCCTGACGGAAACCACGCC
>NZ_JAJSYW010000409.1:0-479 GCF_036815005.1 Streptomyces sp. IBSBF 2435
AAATCCCCCCCACCACCTTCCGCCAATGGTGGCAACAACACCAAAAACAGACCACGCCCCAAAACACACAACCAGCCCAGCACACGCAGCAAGCCCCGCACACCGAAAAAGCCCGGCCCGCCCACAACACCGAACAGAACGAACCAACCCCGCAGACCCCGCGGAACGGGAAAAGCGAAAAAGGCCAGCAGAACGAGAAAGGCGGCCGTCAGCAGTGACCACCGACAGCCGCACCGAAATCCTCCGCCGCATCCGCCAAGCCCTCGACGGCACCACCGACGGCACCCCGCCCGACCCCGCCACCATCCCCCGCGACTACCTCACCGTCCACGCGCACCGCACCCCCGAACAGACAGCCGACCTCCTCGCGGACAACCTCACCGACTACCGCGCCCACGTCCACCGCACCAACGAACAAGACCTCCCCGCAACCCTCGCCCGACTCCTCACCGACCATGGCACCCGCACCGCCGTCACAC
>NZ_JAJSYW010000410.1:0-475 GCF_036815005.1 Streptomyces sp. IBSBF 2435
CCCCTACCCCGCACACGAAAGGCCTGACCGCCCAGGCCCGAGCCCGGCCCGGCCGCGTTGCCGGGGGCGGACCGCGCAATCCCGCCCCCGCCCCCGTCAGGCCGGGTCTTCGGCGAGTTCGGACACTCCGGTGATGCGGTGGATGGCGAAGGTGCGGACCTCGTCCGCGGTGTGGTCGTAGGCGGTCACGTAACCGCCTTCCACGCGGACCGGGGCGATGACGCGCTGCGTGGCGTTGCCCTCGGCGTTGACGTAGCCGATCCAGAGGGACTCACCGGTCAGGACGGCGGACTGCATCGTCGCGAGGGTGTCGGCCGCCGGGGTGCGGGGGAGGCCGGGCGGCGGGTCGGCCGGGGCGCGGTGGACGGCGGTGGCCGCGCGGTCGCCGGCGCGGATGGCCTTGACGGCGAGCCCGAGCAGCGCGGTGTCGGGGACCGGCGGCCCGTCGGGTACGGGGACGGGCGCCGCACGGGGC
>NZ_JAJSYW010000411.1:0-473 GCF_036815005.1 Streptomyces sp. IBSBF 2435
GTACGCCCCACCCGCAAGGGGCTGCCCGGCCCGCCCCGGACGACCGGCCGTTGGGTGCGTGCTCGCGCCGTTCCCGGCACCCCCGATGGCGCCTGCTGCGGCGGGGCCGCGCCCCCGCAGGGGCGCGGGGAACGGCGCGCTCAGCTCCCACGCACCGTCGCATGCGGACGGACCGCACCACCCCGGGGGGCGCGGGGACTGCGCGGCCAGCCCACCACCCACGCGCGGGTCGTCACCGACCTTAAGGGGCTGTCCGATCCGGACCACCGGCCGGTGGCCGTTGCTCGCGCCGTTCCCCGCGCCCCCGGGTGGGCCCCCCGTCCGCAGCGGAACCCCAGCCCGCGCCGGCGAGGGAGCACCCACCGACGTAGCGCTGAGGCCCGCGCCGCCGAGGGGGACACCGACCTACGTAGCGCACAGGCCGGTGTCCCGAGGGCTCAGCTCTCGGGACGCCGGTGGCGGCCGTGCGGCGG
>NZ_JAJSYW010000412.1:0-451 GCF_036815005.1 Streptomyces sp. IBSBF 2435
GCGCCGGACGGGGCGGGGGTGCCGGACGGGGCGGCCGGCGGGTCGCGCTCGCGGCCCTCGCCGCCCGGTTCGCCGTCCGTTCCTGTGGACGCCGACGTCACCGCCGTGACCGTCACTGCGGCGGATGCGTCGGTGCCTTCCGCCGGGGCTTCTCTGACGGTGACGGCGGCGCCCGGGGCCGGGCGCACCCTCGTCACCCTCACGGCGGGTGGCTCGGGCGAGGTGCGGTGGACCGCGTCCACGGCGGCGGGGTGGCTGCGGCTGTCGGCGGTGCGGGGTGTGCTCCGCACCGGGGAGTCGGTGACCGTGGCGGTGACGGTGGTCCCCGAGCTTGCGCCCGACGGTTCGTGGTCGGCGTCGATCGCTTTCGCGCCCGGGGGCGGGGCGGCGGTTCTGCGGGGTACGACGCGGAGGGCGTCGCCGCCACCGGTGTCACCGCCCCCGGCCCCGC
>NZ_JAJSYW010000413.1:0-434 GCF_036815005.1 Streptomyces sp. IBSBF 2435
GGCCCTCCACCGCGCCGCTCTGACCGCGGAAGACCGCCTCGACGCCGCCGCCCTTCCCCCGACCGCCCCCCTCGCGGCCCTGTCCGCGGCGGTCCTCCACGCGGAGGTCCTGAGCGATGCGGCGGCGCCCGCGCGGTCGGTGGGTGACGGGGCGCCTGAGCGGGGGGTGCCGCGTCTGGCGGTGGGCGACGGGTCGGTGGGTGACGGTGCGTCCGGGCGAGGGGTGCAGCGTTCGGTGGCGCGCGACGGGTCGGCGACGGGCGGCTCCGTCGCTGCGGTTGGCCGGTCCACGGGGGAGGGGACGGGCCGGCCGGGCGTGCCGGTGCTGTCAGCGGAGGGGGGTGTGCCCGGGCCGGGTGTGCGGCGTCCGGCGGCGCGGACAGGGGCCGTCGCGGGGTCGGTGGGGTCGAGCGAGGCCCCGCCCGGTCCTGGCG
>NZ_JAJSYW010000414.1:0-432 GCF_036815005.1 Streptomyces sp. IBSBF 2435
CCGCCACACCCCCCGCCGCACCCGCCTCGCCGCCGGCGCCCTCGGCCTCGCCGCCCTCGGCCTGCTGCTGGCCGCCGGACCCGCCGGGTCCATCGGCCTGCCCCGGCCCGGCTACGTCGGCCTCGCGGACCGCCTCACCGTCACGTACGACAACGGCGACGGGCAGCCCGTCACCCGCACCCTGCATTGCGGCGCCCTCTGGCGGACGGAGGCCAGCGCGGAGGAGCAGAACGCCTGCGGGCGGCTCGACGAGCTGGGCGGCCCGCTGGCGCCCGTGCGGACCGGGCAGATGTGCTCGATGATCTACGGCGGCCCCCAGACCGCCCACGTCACCGGCAGCTGGCACGGCAGGCCCGTCGACGAGTCGTACCGCAGGACCGACGGCTGCGAGGTCGCCCGCTGGAACCGCATGATGCCCGCCCTCCCCTCCCC
>NZ_JAJSYW010000415.1:0-416 GCF_036815005.1 Streptomyces sp. IBSBF 2435
GCGGGGCAGACGATCCCGAACCTGGTGGTCGTGCCGGTCGTCAACGGCAAGGTCGACTTCTACAACCACGCCGGCAGCGTGAACCTGATCGCCGACATCTCGGGCTACTACACCTCGGCCCCCATCGGCGCGAAGTACAGCAACCTCGGCCCGCGCCGGCTGATGGACACCCGCAGCGGCATCGGGGTGCGCGCCGGCAAGGTCGGCGTCGGCGGTCTGGTGACCCTGCCGGTCACCGGCGCCAACGGGGTGCCCGCCACAGGTGTGACCGCGGTGGTGCTGAACGTGACGGCGACCGGTCCGACGTCGTCCAGCTTCGTGTCGGTCTACCCGGACGGGACACCGCGGACGAGCGCGTCGAACCTGAACTTCGTGGCGGGGCAGACGATCCCGAACCTGGTGGTCGTGCCGGTCGT
>NZ_JAJSYW010000416.1:0-378 GCF_036815005.1 Streptomyces sp. IBSBF 2435
GCCGAACCCTGGTCCTCCCCTCCACCTCCGGCCCCCCCATCCGACCCTGCCGGGCCGTACGACGCGCAGGCGGACGCAGCGGGCGGCGCCCCTGGTGCTCCGCTGCCCGAGGTCGATGACGGTCCGGCTGTTCCGGACGGACCCCTGGCCGAGCCCGGTCGGCACTCTTTCGGGCCGCGCCCTGCCGTAGACGATCCGGAGCGGGCTCCCGAGGCCGAGAAGGGGGCAGCCGGGCCGTACGGCGAGCAGCCTGGCGCGGACGTTCCCGAGCGGTCGCCGGTCGAGCAGCCTCCCGCCGCACGAACGGAGGCTGCCGGGCCGTACGACTGGCAGGCCGATGCCGCGAGTGACGCCCCGGTCACCCCGCCGCCCCAGCAG
>NZ_JAJSYW010000417.1:0-366 GCF_036815005.1 Streptomyces sp. IBSBF 2435
TTCTTACCGTCTTTGGCGGTCAGAGGCCGGTTCATCGGCGAGTGTCCGGTGCCGGTTGCTCATGGGTGGAACGTTGGCTATTCGGTGGGTCTTTGAGGGGATGCTAGTACTGCTTCGGCGTGGAACGCGATCTCTGATGTGGCTTGCCGGGCACGCTGTTGGGTCCTGAGGGAACGAGTTTTCCTCAGTGCATGGGAGACCGGCCTCGTGGGGTCCTGGGTTCGCCTGGGTGTTCTTGTGGGGGATGGTTGGTTGTTTGAGAACTGCATAGTGGACGCGAGCATCTGTGGCCAAGTTTTTAAGGGCGCACGGTGGATGCCTTGGCACCAGGAACCGATGAAGGACGTGGGAGGCCACGATAGGCCC
>NZ_JAJSYW010000418.1:0-316 GCF_036815005.1 Streptomyces sp. IBSBF 2435
CCGCCGCACGCGGCGACCCGTTTTCTAGCCCCCGTTCGCCCCGTACACCCAGTGCTCAGCCGGCTATGAGGTCCACCCGCCAGTCGTACGACGTCATCCAATTCCCCTTCGGATACTCGAACCGGACCTCCCCCCGCTGCTCGAACCCCGCCTTGCGGCACACCGCGTTCGAGGCCGGGTGGTCGGACCCGGGAAACGCGTGCAGATACCGGTGCCTCTGCGCTTCCCGCGCCACCGCGATCAGCTCCCTGGCCGCCGCCACGGCCAGCCCCCGCCCCTGGAACTCCGGCAGCACGCCCCACCCGGTCTCCCACAC
>NZ_JAJSYW010000419.1:0-300 GCF_036815005.1 Streptomyces sp. IBSBF 2435
CCAGCGTCAGATGATAATAAGAGTGTGGTGCGAGGTAGGTCAGGTCCCGCCCGCCGACGCCCGTGCCGCGCACGGAGCCGAGGTTGACGCCGTTCTCGGCGGCGAGCTTGCGGACCAGCGGGGTGACGTACGCGCCGTCGTCACCGGTCGCGGCGGGAGCGGGCGGGGCGACCGGAGCCGGAGCCTGCGCCTGGGCGGGCGCCGGAGCCTGCGCCGGAGCCGGAGCGGCCGGGGCAGGTGCCGGGGCTGTCGGAGCGGGTGCGGCGGCGGCCGGCGCGGGGGCCGGGGGAGCCTCCGGAG
>NZ_JAJSYW010000420.1:0-485 GCF_036815005.1 Streptomyces sp. IBSBF 2435
GATCACCTCCTTTCTAAGGAGCACTTCTTACCGTCTTTGGCGGTCAGAGGCCGGTTCATCGGCGAGTGTCCGGTGCCGGTTGCTCATGGGTGGAACGTTGACTATTCGGTGGGTCTTTGAGGGGATGCTAGTACTGCTTCGGCGTGGAACGTGATCTCTGACATGACTTGCCGGGCACGCTGTTGGGTCCTGAGGGAACGAGTTTNCTATTCGGTGGGTCTTTGAGGGGATGCTAGTACTGCTTCGGCGTGGAACGTGATCTCTGACATGACTTGCCGGGCACGCTGTTGGGTCCTGAGGGAACGATGTTTTTGTTCCTTCGCTTTACCGGCCCCGTGGACGACGCTGTGCGCGTTGAAAGCGGGTGACTGGTCGTTGCTTGAGAACTGAACAGTGGACGCGAGCATCTGTGGCCAAGTTTTTAAGGGCGCACGGTGGATGCCTTGGCACCAGGAACCGATGAAGGACGTGGGAGGCCACGATAG